>JAFUZY010000079.1 GCA_017476375.1 Eubacterium sp. | reverse complement strand
TCCTTCGCTTAAAACAGGAGAGCTTTCAGGCTCAAGGGCAACTATTTTAACATCAGGATTCTTTTCCTTAAGATATTTGCCCACTCCGGAAACGGTTCCGCCGGTTCCGACGCCTGCAACGAAAATATCAACCTTGCCTTCCGTGTCTTTCCAGATTTCCGGACCTGTTGTTTCATAATGGATTTTCGGGTTAACCGGATTAACAAACTGCCCTGCAATGATTGAGTTGGGGTTTTCTGCGTGAAGCTCTTCAGCCTTAGCGATTGCGCCCTTCATTCCCTTTGACGCCTCTGTTAAAACAAGCTCTGCTCCGTAAGCCTTCATAAGATTTCTTCTTTCAACGCTCATTGACTCAGGCATTGTTATAATAACCTTAAATCCCTTAACAGCTGCATATGCCGCAATGCCTATGCCCGTGTTACCCGAGGTTGGCTCAATAATAACTGAGTCTTTATTTAGTTTTCCGCTTGCAATTGCATCATCAATAATTGCTTTTCCGATTCTGTCTTTAACAGAGCCGGCAGGATTAAAGTATTCAAGCTTTGCAAAAACGTTTGCTTCAAGTCCATACGCCTTTTCAAAATTTTTGATTCTGACCAGCGGAGTGTTGCCGATAATATCGGATACTGATTGATAAAGTGCCATAATACATACCTCTCTTATAGTTTATTTTGGGAAGTTTTCCCTGTGTACGCACATAATAGCACATATAACCTACTATGTCAATAGGTTTTTAGGAATTTGTTTCAAAAAAATTACAGGGAGCCCTTGCTCCCTGTAAAAAAATCAGTCATCGTCCTCTTCGTCAAGGTCATCGTCGTCATCAAAATCATCATCGTCATCAACGTCATCATCCGACTTTGTTTTTGACTGAGATTTTGTTGATTTGGTTTCCTTGTCGAAACCTGTTATTTTCCCTGATTTTGCGTTGATTTCGTATTCATATTCGGTGTTGCCCTTGATAAATTCAATTTCATATTCCGCAACTCCGTCGTCATAGTCGAGCTTTGCCTTTGTGAATCTGACCTCGGATGCGCTTAAGCCTGCGTTTTTGAGGGCAATTCCCTTTGCCTCGTCAAGACTGATATAATCCGTGTTTGCAGCTTTTTGGGTGGTTGCTTTTGTTGTTTGGTTTTCGTCCTTCTGATTATTTTCGCTTTCGGCTTTTTCACTTGTTGTTTTTTCGCCGGCGCTTGTCCGGTTTGCCGTAGTTGCAGTTGTTTGTGCGCCCCTTTTGTCGACATCTCTTTTAAGGATTTCTCCGCTTTTTGCGTCAATGTTATATTCGTATTCATAGCCGTTTGCGTCAAATTCAACATCAAAAATATATTTTCCGTCTTCTCTTTCAAAATTTGACTTGGTGTTTTTTGCTTCCTCCTTGCCGACTCCTGCGTCGTTCAGAGCAATCATCAACGCAGCCGACGAACCGATTGAATCCTTTTCCCTCATCTTACCCATTGAAACGAGCGTTCCGGTTATAATAACCGCCGCGGCAACAACTCCGCATATAATTGCAATGATGTTTTTTTTCATATTTTTTCTCCTTTCAGATTTTATCATTTTTCGTAATAAGGCGTTTGTTTTTTCCTTATTACACGCTCAGTTTATCATACGATTATTAGAGTAACATTAGAAATCAAAAATTTTCTGAGAATAAATAAATTCGCTGCCGCTGCCTTCAACACTGTTGACCTTTATTGTTCCGCCGTGGAGGTCTGCAATTTTTTTCACAAAACTCAGTCCAAGCCCGAAGCCCTCCGCGGAGCGGGAGGAGTCCGCTCTGAAAAAGGTGTTGAAAATCTTTTCCCTGTCGCTTTCGGAAATACCTATTCCGTCGTCTTTAACCTTTAAAACCGCACTGCCGTTATGCGTTGTCAGAGTAACATAAATATGTCCGTCTTTTTTTCCGTATTTATAGGCGTTTGAAATAAGATTTGTAACAAGCTGCACCATCAGGCTTTGATTTGCATTAATATATATATTATTTTCAATATCATATTCCAGCACTATCCCGTTTGATTTCGACTTTTTCATTTCCTCGCAAATGCTTTTTGCCGTGGAAGAGAAATCCGTTTTTGAAAAATTCGAGCTTTCGCTGCCTGCCTCAAGTCTTGAATATTCAAGGAGGCTGTTTATCATAGAATTCATTTTTTCGGCTTTTGCCTTGATTAACAGAAGTGCCTCCCTGTATTCCTCTGCTTGTGCGCTTTCTTCTTCAAGCATCAATTCGCATTCCGAAATAACAACACTCAGCGGCGTTCTGAGCTCGTGAGAAACGTCCCTTGTGAATTGCTCTTCTTTATTAAACGCCGCCTCAAGTCTTTCAAGCATTTCATTAAAGGAATTTGATAGCCTTAAAACCTCTTTTTCATATCGC
Source organism: Eubacterium sp. (assembly GCA_017476375.1). Taxonomy (GTDB): domain Bacteria; phylum Bacillota; class Clostridia; order Oscillospirales; family Acutalibacteraceae; genus Eubacterium_R. Next base: position 4,376 of record JAFUZY010000079.1, on the reverse strand, counting down.
TTAAGGGCAATTCTCTTTGATAAATCCCTTCCTTTTCTTATTTCACCTGCTGCAAGACTGATTTCATCTATCGGCTCAAAGGCTCTTTTTGCAAGAAAATAAGCGCCCGATACCGCTATAATAACCATAATCGGAACTACAAAAAACATATCGTCAACAATTGTTATTGTTTGCTGAAATCCGAGGTCAACCGAAACGCATCCCCTAACCCAAAGATTGCCGGAGCTTAGCTTCTTATCATATATAAAATATGTTCCGGTCTCTCCTTTTACTCTTCTTATTCCCGTTTCTTCAAGAGAAAACTCATCCGTGTCAACAATGCTTTCGCCGTAAAGAACGGAGTCGCTGTCAAAAAGAGAAACAACCACGCCGTCTGTTTCCTTGATAAAATCATCGTCAATTTCAACGTATTTGTTTTTATACCTCAGCGAAATATCGAATTTGTCGTCGAGCTTTAAATCCTCCTTGCTCTGAGCAATCCTTATTTCGTTTACATTGCTTTCAACGGCGTTTATAAGATTTCTTTTTGCAGTGTTCTGGATAACGCTGTTGCTGATAAAAACAACTGCCAAAGATGAAAAAGCAGCGATAATTATCGTCATTACGGAAACCCAGACGGTTATTTTTAATTTAATTGATGTGTTTTTCATAACTACCCTATAACATATCCCGCGCCTCTTACGGTGCGAATTAATTTTTTATCAAAGTCGCTGTCTATTTTCTTTCTCAGATAACTGATATAAACATCAACAACATTCGTTCCGCCTTCATAATCAAAATTCCATATGTGGTCTTCTATGGTTTCTCTCGATAAAACCACGCCCTTGTTTTTCATAAGGTATTCAAGAAGCTGGTATTCCTTAACCGATAGAATAATTTCCTTTTCCCCTCGCCGAACAGAATGTTTTGCTGTGTCAAGCTCAAGTTCGTCAACCCTGTATACGCTGCCGTTCGAGCCTTCCTTCTGCCGTGTTCTTGCTCTTATTCTTGCCATAAGCTCTTCAAAGGAAAAGGGCTTAACAACATAATCGTTTGCGCCGCTGTCAAGACCTGAAACACGGTCTTCAACGCTGTCTCTCGCTGTCAGGAAGATAACGGGCGTGTTTATCCCTCTCCTTCTGATTTCTTTCAGAACGCCGAAACCGTCGAGCAGCGGCATCATTACATCAAGAATAATACAATCATAATCGGCGGCATTTATATATGCGAGAGCCTCTTCGCCGTCAAAACAGGAATCAACGCTGTATCCGTCCTTTTTAAGCTTTTTTGTTATAATCATATTAAGGTCTTTTTCATCCTCGGCAAGAAGTATTCGCATTTAATCACCTCTGAATATATTATACCATTAATAAAATATCACCGAAAGATTAGATTTTCATTAGAACTATTTTAAGATTAGCATATTTTTTGAGCAATTGTAAATACTTTTTTCATAAATTATAAGTGAGCTTTTACTATGAAAAACAAAGAAAACCGAAGATAACGGGAGTTATCCGAAATTATTTTAATTTGGGTGTTGACTTTTTTTCGTCCTTTTGTTATTATTACTGAGCATTAAAATTTATTCGGAGGAAACGATTATGTCAACATTTATGCCAAAAGCTGACGAAATCGAACGCAAGTGGTATGTTATCGACGCAGCAGATAAACCGCTCGGAAGAGTTGCTGCAGAGGCTGCTGTTCTCCTCAGAGGAAAGCATAAGCCAATCTTCACACCAAACACAGACTGCGGAGATTTCGTTATTATCATCAACACAGATAAAGCAGTATTAACCGGCGCTAAGCTTACTAAAAAGCTCTATCAGCACCACACAGGCTACATTGGTAACCTTAAAGAGGTTCAATACTCAACACTTATGAAAGAAAAGAGCGATTTTGCTATGCAGCTTGCTGTTAAGGGTATGATTCCCGACACAACTCTCGGCAGAAAGCAGCTCACAAGATGCAAGATTTATAAAGACGCTCAGCACAAGCACGAGGCTCAGAAGCCTGATGCTTGGGAAATGTAAGGGAGGTATGTAGCTAATGTACGAATCAAATCCTTATTTCTACGGAACAGGCAGAAGAAAAGAATCTGTTGCTCGTGTTCGTGTTTATGCAGGCACAGGTAAAATTACAATCAACGACAGAGATATTGACGATTATTTCGGACTTGAAACACTCAAGCTCATCGTTCGTCAGCCTCTCGCTTTAACAGACACTGCAGAGAAGTTTGACATCGTTTGCCGAGTAAACGGCGGCGGTGTAACAGGTCAGGCAGGCGCAATCCGTCACGGTCTTTCAAGAGCCCTTCTTCAGTACGACGAAAACCTTCGTCCCGTTCTCAAGAAGGCTGGCTTCCTCACTCGTGACCCGAGAATGAAGGAAAGAAAGAAATACGGTCTCAAAGCCGCAAGACGCGCACCGCAGTTCTCAAAGAGATAATTATTCAAAAACGCTTCCTTTTGGGAGCGTTTTTCTTTTCATCAGTACTTTTGCACTGTAGGTCCTCAGAGCATAGCTCTTGCGGTCGAAGCTAAAAACAGTCCACCGGACTGTTTTCTTAACGCTTCGACAGTTCAGCAAGAGATAATTGCATTTACCAAACAGCGTTCCAATTTTTCGGAGCGCTGTTTTTTTGCGGTCTTGCGTTATCGCCACACAATAATATAATCGGAGCGAAGCGACCCGAAATTTTCAATTTTCCATTTTCAATTTTCCATTAAAAAAACGCCTCGACTGAGGCGTTTTTTCTTAATCTTATTTAATTATTTTTCCAATAGCGTTGGGTTTCATTCCTGCTGCGTTTGCCTCGTCTGTGTCGATATGCATTGCAAGCGCATAGCTATCCGAAACTCGAACAACAACATCGCCGAAGGTGAGTGACCTTTCGTTTGCGGTTGGAATTTCAACGGAAACGATTTCGCCGTTTTCAAGACCCATTTCCTCTGCGTCCTTTGTAGTTGCATGGATATGGCGCTTTGCGGCAACAACGCCCTTTTCAAGCTCAACCTCGCCTGCCGGACCAACGAGCTTACAGGTGCCGGAACCGTCGAGGTCGCCCGACTCTCTTACAGGTGCAACAACGCCGATTGAACGCGCGTCTGTTAATGAAAGCTCAACCTGAGTTTCCTTTCTTGTCGGACCAAGAATTGAAACTGCAGGAAATTCACCCTTTGTTCCAACAACTCTGACTCTTTCCTCGCATGCGTACTGGCCGGGCTGAGAGAGCATTTTTTTAACTGTTAATTCATAGCCCTTACCGAAAAGAGTTTCAAGGTCCTCCTGTGAAACATGAACATGGCGGGCAGAAATTTCAACAACAACTTCATTTTTCATAACTAAGTTACCTCCAATATTTTTTCCGTTGCTATTTTATAACACTTTTGATTGTTTTTCAACCATAAATTTGATATTATATTGTTATAATCATAAGAGGAGTGAAAACAATGACCCTTGATGAGCTTGAAAAAGAATGCAAAAGCTGCAGAAAGTGCGGTTTATGTGAGGGAAGAACGAATCTTGTTTTCGGAGTCGGAAACAAGAACGCAGAGATTATGCTTATAGGCGAAGGTCCCGGCGAAAACGAGGATTTGCAGGGCGAGCCCTTTGTCGGAAGAAGCGGAAAGCTGCTTGATAAATTCCTTGAAAGCATAAACCTTTCAAGAGATAAAAATGTTTATATTGCAAATATGGTTAAATGCCGCCCCCCTCAGAACCGCGACCCGAAACCCGAGGAACAGGATATGTGTATTGAATGGCTGAGGGAACAATTTAAGATAATCAAACCGAAAATAATCATCTGCGTCGGAAGAATTTCCGCTCAAAGACTCATTTCCCCTGATTTTAGAGTAACAAAACAGCACGGCGAGTTCATTGAAAAGGGAGGAGTTTTAATGATGGGAACCTTCCACCCTGCCGCAATCCTCCGAAATCCGAACAACAAGGAGCTTGCGTTCGCCGACTGGCTTAAGGTCAGGGATAAGATTGAGGAATTGGGGATAACAATATAGAATTATGAATTATGAATGATGAATTAAGAATTGATGGCGAACTTCGTCCACACCTGAGGGTATTTTCCCTTCAAATGGGGTAATCCTGTTTGAAGCGGAATTGGGGTCGTACCCCAATTGAACAAAAGTTGAGAAGGCGGTCTTTTATCGCTTCGCTCGTCGCTCAGCGATGATTACGAGGCTCTCCTCTCAACTACGAAACAGTCCACTGGACTGTTTCTCCTGAAAATTGTTCACTGCGCTCCAATTTTCAGAGTTTCGTTTCTCGCCTCGTATCCGCTAAGCAAAACAAAAGTTGAGGAGGTGGTCTTTTATCGCTTCGCTCGTCGCTCAGCGATGATTACGAGGCTCTCCTCTCAACTACGAAACAGTCCACTGGACTGT
>JAFUZY010000078.1 GCA_017476375.1 Eubacterium sp. | reverse complement strand
GGCAAGAAGGTTGCCGTTGAAAAGGGCAAAAAAACCGTTGTTGAAATAATCGACGAGAAAAACAAAAAGGTTGCCGATAAAACCGAGAAGGATACTGCTTCAACCGATGAAAAAAAGAAAATCGAAGAGAAGCAGGAGGAAGAAAAGAAGGAAGAAGGCAAGGGCACAGAAAGCTCTACTGAAGAGGAAAAAGCCTTCATCAACATAGTTCTTAAGAAAAACGGCGCCGCATTATGTTCGTCAAATAATGTTGAAACAAACACCAACGAGGTTGTTATTAATGAGCCCGGAAGTTACAGAATAACATCCGAAACCGATACCTGGCACGGCGGAATTAAGGTTAAGCTTAAAAACACCGAAGAGGCTGAACTTCGTTTTGAGGATGTTAAGATTTCATATAACAGGGGAAATATTATTCAGCTCATTGATGAGTCCGATACTTCAAACAGAGACTTTATTGAAGCCGAGGCGACCGCAGGAACAATTGCAGACAATGCGATTGAGGAGCTTTCAGACAGAACCGCTGCGCCCAACGTTGATTTAACCTTCCCAACAGGAACAAAAAGCCAATTTGAAAACACGGCAAATGTTTATACGGGCGTAATATACAACGAATCAAAGCTCACCATTAAGGGCAACGGAAAGGCCGCTTTCAAGGCTGCTGTTAATGCAAACAATGTTATTTCAACCTCAAAGAGCATAACCGTCAAGAATGTTGACTTAACTCTTGAAACTGCCGCAGCAGGTGTAACGAGTAAGCTCGGCGGAGCTAGGGGAATATTCTCATACGGAAAAGTAAACATTGAATCCGGTTCGCTTTCGATTAATTCAAACGGCGACGGTATAAGATGCGATGAGTATAATCAGCTTGGCGGCAGCGTTGACATTGTTTCCTCAGCCTGTGACGGAATTGACGCCGATGACGGAGTATTTATCAGCGCAGGAACATTAAAAGTCAAGGCTCTTGAAAAAACCTCTCTTAAAGTAAGACGAGTTAATAATCAGGATACGCTTGATGATTATATCGAGCAGGGAATAAAGGTTTCCGAGTCTTTTAAAAAAGACTGTATCAGAGAAGGCAAAAACGACGGTTTTCAGATTAACGGCGGAACTGTAAGATGCGAAAGCTACAAGGTTTCAACGCCGAGAAAATCAAAGCAGAAAATTATTCTCTGCAAAGCCTCAAAGAAGACAAAGGGCAACGACGATGAAAGTAAAAAGCCTGTTAAATGGAAGATTGAGGGCGTTGCTTCATCTGAAAACAGTACTGTAAAATTCCTTTATTCCTCATCCTCTGTTACAAACAAGGAATATAAAATTCTTGCAGACGGCAAGGAAAAGGAAACAACCTGGAAATGGGCTGACAATGTCGGCGTTGCAAAGGTTGTTTCATCAACATCGGTCTGACATAAGAATTGAAAATGTAAAATGCAAAATGCAAAATTGAGGGCGGGCTCTGCCCGCACCCGAATAAGAATTGAGAATTAAGAGTTAAGAATGAAGAATTGAGGGCGGGCTCTGCCCACACCCGATTATATTTACTGAACAAATATAAAAGAAGCTGATGCTATGAAAAAATCTAAAAAAATTCTATCGCTAATATTAACAACAGTGCTTGCAATAAGCTCTTTCTTTGCTGTGCCAATGTCATCGTCTGCAATTTCAAAACCCGGTGACCTTGAAAGCGCAGGGCTTGAGTTTTGGGCTGACCCTGAAAACAATTTAACTCAGGATGATGTTGATTCTTTCACATCTAACCAAAGTAAAGTAACTATGACGGGCGCAGTCGGAATTTATAAGCGTGACACGAGCTCAAGCAACTATTATTTCTTTCTGCCGAGTAATGCAGACTGCAATAATCTTAAGGTCTGGTTTACTGCATCAAGAGCAACTGTTGACGGCAAAACCGTTTACAGCGGTCAGCCGACAGACGCCTTTAAGGATATTAACGAGGGCGGAATAAAGCGCCAGTATACTTTACAGCTCGGTTCAACATCATATACCGTTAATGCTGTTAAATCCGGTGATGTCGGCGCAATATATATCGACACAAGCTCGGGCTCAATAAAAAGCATAAACGGCAGCTCCGACCACAGTGTTTTTGAAAGTGGTTCTGTTCTTGTTGTTAACGAGAAAGGCGAGGTTGAATACGACGGCGATATGGAGAGCCTCAAGGGACGAGGCAACGCAACATGGGGAACTAATAACACAAAGAATCCCTATGGCTTTAAGCTTGCTCAGTCAACAAGTCTTATGGGACTCGGCAAGGGCAAAAAGTGGGTTCTTCTTGCCAATGCAAACGATTCGAACTCGCTTTTAAAAAACCAGATTATATATGATTTTTCAAAATATATCGGAATAAACTATCAGCCAACCTGCCGACCTGTTGACCTCTATGTCAACCAGCAGTATTACGGCTCATATCAGCTATGTGAAAAGGTTGAAATCAAATCTGCAAGAGTTGATGTTTCCGATTCATATGAAGCTCTTGAAATTGCAAACGGAACAACCGATGAACAAACGGGGGCGATAACTCCGGCTGATTTCAACACGATGAGCAATTTTACAACAAGGGTTTTCAATGCAGACGGAAGCAGAAATACAAACAGCGCTTCGGGTCCGAATTCATATGCACATACAGTCGGAACAAGAAAAGCAAGCGGAACAACGAACCTAACAACCTTTAAGGATTTAAACGACCCGATTGATATAACCGGCGGCTATGTTTTTGAAATGGAAATTTCAAACAGGTGGGCTGATGAAACAACGGGTATGTGTGCCTATAACCGTCAGGGCTGGGTTGTTAAGAGCCATGATTATGTCAGCAGAAATATGGCAAATTATTGCTATGATTTGCTCTATGCTCTGGGTTCTTCAGTTTATAACGGCGGAACTGTTCCGTCACGCTCAACAACAACCAGTTGTACAAGACTTACAGGATTAATTACTCAGGGAGCAACTACTATAACCAACCCTGCGCCCGCAGCAGAATATCAGGGCAAGCGCTGGAGCGATATTCTTGACGCTGATTCAGCAACCCGTAACTACTGGATTCAGGAATTCTTTAAAAATATTGATGCTTCAATAACCTCAAACTATTTCTATAAGGATTCTGATTCCGCAGATTCAAAAATCTACGCAGGACCTGCGTGGGATTTTGATAACGCCCTTGAATTTGACCGAAGTGCTCAATATCGCTGGGGTATGAACCGTTCGGATACAAGCGGATGGTATGCAAAAAATTCAAGGATTTACAGCTGGCGTGAGGGCGACCATTCAACGGCGTATACAAGCGACAGTCAGGCGCCTCTCGGTTTTTACGCAGCGCTTGCAACGAATTGTTCGGATTTTGATTTAATGGCAAAATCGGAGTGGTATTCAAATGTTTCGCCCGCCATTGATGTTCTTATAGGTAACAAAACAGATAAAAGCGGTGTTCTTAAAAGCTCGGCTGAATACGCCGATGCAATTAAGAAAACGGCAACAATGAACAATATTCGTTTTGATAAGAATTCAAGCAACGCATATGACGCGTCTTCAATATCGAGCGGAATCAACAGCTGGGTTTCAGCGAGAAGAAGCTGGATAAATAATCAATTCGGAACCGTTGATATATCTGAAGCGAGTATAGAAGCTATTGAAGCTCAGAGCGTTACGGGCAGGGAAATAAAACCCGTTGTCAAGCTCAGCTACAAGGGCGTTGACCTTAAAGAGGGCAAGGATTATTCGCTTTCCTATGCGAACAATGTTTCCGCAGGAACTGCCGATATTATTATAACAGGTCTCGGCTACTATTCGGGAGAAAGAACCGACCATTTCACGATTATGGCAGGAAGTCTCAGCGGCTCAACTGTTTCAATCCGCGAGGGTGCGTATAAGGATGAAACGATAACCCCGATAATTGAAGATAAAGACGGCAATGAACTAACCGATTTTATATCCTATCAGTGGTATGCGGATAATACGGCAATAAGCGGTGCAACCGAGAGGGAATACACTGTTAAAGAGTCGGAAGTCGGCAAGGTTCTGACGCTCAAAATAACCGGCGACGGAGTTAATCTCGACGCCATGACGCTGACCTCAAATAACTGTACGGTTTATGCAGGCGAAAAACCCGAGAATTATACCGAAACTCTTGCCTCATGGAATTATGATTTTATGGTTAATTCCGACGCTCTTGTTAATGCCGATGAAAGCGGTAACGGATATTATTATAATCCTACCTCGGGCGAAAATGCCGAGAGCGCAAGGCTTATCGGCTCGGTTAATTCCGTTGAATCCGCTAAGATTAAGTGGAGCGGAATCGGAGAGGAATATAAAAACGGCTCAGGCTCCTCAAAGGCTCAGGTGCCCGTTATGGGAACGAGCAAGAGCGATAACCTCGCATGGGGCGAATACCCGTATTTTGAGGCGTCTGTTTCAACAAAGCAGTATGAAAATATAAGCTTTTCGGCTCAGCTCGGCGGAACAAAAAAAGGTCCTGCAAGCTGGAAACTTCAGTATTCGGTCGACGGCAGAAACTTTATTGATATTCCGAATACTGCATACACAATAGCCTCAAATAAGTCAATGGTGCAGGCATTTAACAATGTTCAGCTTCCCGATGCTTGTTCAGACAGAAACACCGTTTATATCCGTGCAGTTGTTAACGAGGATGTTGCAATAAACGGAATAAATGTTATAGTCGGCGAGCTTTCGGGTGACTCCGCAATCAACAATATCGTTATAACCGGAACAAGAATAACTGCAATAACAAGTCTTGAAATGCCCGAGCTTTCAACAAGCTCAAAATTTGCCGACGATAAGGTTTTGTTTAACACCGATAATGTAACCATTTCGGATACAAACGGCGGCGCCGATGTTTATTATTCGGTTGATAACGGCGATTTCAAACTATATAACGGCAAGTTCAATCCGTTTGGTAAAAATGCGAAAGCAGGCGACACAGCCGAGGTTAAGGCATATTCTCGTTTCAATGAAATTTATTCTCAGACTGCCGAGTCAACCTTCACTTATGCCGGCGATAATATCAATCAGTTTTCGTTTGAATCATATTCCGACGAGGTTTATGAGGGCAACGTTTTCTCAAACGGCGGAGCCTTTGGCGAAAGTGCAAAAATGAGTGCGAACACCGATGGCAAAAACCTCTATGTTCCTCTTTGGAACGATGAGAAGAAAGCCTTTTCAATTGCACCCGATGACGGCGCTCTGTGGAGCGATGAATCAGGCTTCACCTTTGAGCTGTCAACCTCGGGCTATGAAAATATACGCCTCAGCCTTAAGGCGTACACAACAACGCTCGGACCCAAGAGTGTTTCGCTTCAGTATAGCTTAAACGGAACAGACTGGAACTACATCATTCAGTATTTAGACCTCAGGGCAAACGGAGAGCTTGTTCAGGTTCTTAACAGGGAATTGCTTCCCGATGAGTGCAGCGATAAAGCAAAGGTTTATATAAGGCTTGTAACCGACGAAAATCTAACCTTCGGCGATGAAACTCTTTATAACAACCTTTCAAAGGGCAATCTCTATATTAATGATGTTTTCTTCAGCGGTGACGAAAACGGAAAAATAAAAATGCCGTATACCAACAAGACGACAAACACTTTCGGCAACTCGACGATTAAGTATTATACGGTTGACGACTATCCGATGTTTTACACGGTAGCCGACCCGAACGGTAAAATAATCCTTTCGGGCAGGTATTCCGAGGAGGGAATCTCAATTCCGTCTGCGCCTTCCTTCAACAGACTTGAAGACGGCGCATATAAGCTCAGCATCAGGGCAGGCGACGATGACGACTCAAGCGTCGCCAATATCCGCACCTACTATTATAAGGGCGATAAGCTTTGTGAGTTTGATTTCGATTCAAAGACGAATCTTCTCGAGGATTATCTTGATGAAACCGGTAAGGTTCTTTCAAATACCGACGGCGTACTTTCAGGAACGCTTAAATTCCTTCCGAACTCGCTTGATGAAACCGAGCTTACCTTTGGCGAAAAATACGGTATAAAGGCTTCCTACACGGCTGAAAACCCGTTTGCTGCAACGAAGAAACTCGATAATCCAAACGGCAACGGCTACTACCTTATAAAAACCTCAACAAAGGGATACGGAAATATTACCCTGAATGCCGAGCAGATTTGCTCAAACAAAGCTCCGCGTGACTGGGGAATTGCTTATTCGCTGAACGGAACGAGCTATAACTTTGTTGATAATTCAAATGTAAGAGCCGTCAGCAACGATGCCTTTGATTCAACTGTTGAAACCTATAATAATTTCCGCTTGCCGAGCGAATGTGATAATAGGGATGAGCTTTATATTAAAATCTTCATCAACGGCGGTGAATCGGTTGACGGCACTGAGCTTGCCGACGTAACCAAGGGCAATTGCGGTATTAACAATGTTCAGTTATCAGGCGTTGCTCTTCCCAAGGAGCTTGAGGTTACGTTTAACACCGTCCTTTTAAAGAGCAGGGGAGAGATTAACCTTGATTGTCCCGTTAACGCAAGCATTGTTATTGATGATAAAACTGTTTCAGAGAATACGAGTAGCGCTACTGTAACCTTAAGCGAGGGCGAAAAGCATATTGCATATATCTCTGCTAACGGTACATTTGTAAACGAGGTTAGTTTCACAGTAAGCGAAGGCTTAATCCTCAATGTCGGAATCGTTGCACTTGATTTCGACGGAAACGGCGTTATAAATGCAAAGGATTATTCAAGAATAATCAGGATGAAGAACTCTTCGCCGTATGAAGAAGCCTTCCAAAACTTTATTAACGCCAAGTCAGATAATTTCATATACTAAAAAATGCAGGGTTTGAACCCTGCATTTTTTTGATTAATTCGATTTGTTTAATCGAATAATTAGTGAAATAACTATCGTTGTGAAATATTGCTTTGCAATGTGAAATAATTAAATTTGTGCTTTGCTCAAATTTAATCGTGAAATGCCTGTCGGCGATTTTATCTGCAGCGAACCCAGAACGCAAGTTCTCCAAGCTCGCTTCCCGAAAGTTCTCTTTTGAAGGCAAAGCGAACAATATCTTTTCCGTTTTTGCTAACACTTACAACATAGTCCTTATGCTGTGTAACTGTATATCCGTTTTCTATTAATGTTGACATAATCTTTCCTCCTTAAAATGTTTGGGTCGGCGTCCTCGACGACCCATTAAAATCGGGTGCGGGTGCCCCGCCAGAAAACTCGGAACTCGGCACTCGGGGCTCGCAACTTATAAATCTTTAATAACCTTAACCGCAACACCCTGAATAATCAAATCACCCTCAATGATTATATCGCTGAGCCTTTCGTTTTCAGGGTGAAGAATGAATCTTTTGTTTGCTCTGTCTGTATAAAACCTTTTAAGCGTTGCATCATCGCCGTAAAGGGCAACAACAATATCGCCTTCGTTTGCGGTGGCTTGCCTTCTTATAACAACAAGGTCGCCGTCATCAATTCCTGCATTAATCATCGAATCTCCGCTCGCCCTGAGCATAAAGAACTCGCCGCTGCCAAGCAGGGAAGAGGGGAGAGAAAAATAATCGGTTATATTCTGTTCGGCAAAATTAAGCGGTCCGCAGGATATCGAACCAACCAAACCGACTGAAACGGTTTGCTGATTATATTTCTCTGTAACCTCGGTTTTAATGCTTCTCTCGCCGCAGTATTCAATTTCGCCGCCATCGCGCATTCTTTCAAGATATCTCTGAACGGTTGATTTTCCAACCCCAAGTTCAGAGGCAATTTCGCGAACGGAGGGCGAAACTCCGTTTTCAAGATAAAACTGCTCGGCAAAGGATTTTATTTGCCCGAAAAGTTCATTATTTATCGGCATTTCAACACTTCCTTTTAAACTGGGACAACCTGTCCCACCTGAGATAATTATACCACAAAGAAAGCATTTGTCAATAGGGATTTTAAACTTTTTTGTAAATTTTGTAACTGATTTGTAATAAAATTTGTTATGTAGTATAAGTTGTACTTTGCTGTTGCACGCTTCGGGAATTATGAATGAGGAATGATGAATTTCGGGTCGCTGCGCTGCGCGAATTAAGAATTAAGATTTAAGAATTAAGAATTTCGGGTCGCTACGCTCCGATTATATTATCGGCGAACGAAATGGGCGTTCCCTTTACGACACACGGGGACGTTCCTCTCCAAGCACCGTTCTTCCTTGAACTGCGTTCGGAGGTGCGTCCCCATGGCGGACGAATAGACGTTGCCTTTTTACATCAGTTGAGGATGGACGAGGCGTACGAATAGACGTTGCCTCTTTACTTCACGCTTGGCGGGCGAAAGCGAACGCACCCTCTTTACTTAACTTTCGGCGATTAATGCGAGAGACGGGTACATTTCCCGTAAGTTACACGATATAAAGCATAGATATTAATTATTAAACAAAGCGAGGCATCGAGCCTCGCTTTGTTTGTGCGAGAGACGGGACTTTCTTCTCAACTATCGAAACATGGAGTCGAATATAGAACGACCATCCGACCAACGGTACCCAAAATTTGTTATCGGCTTGGAGCGCCGACAAATTTT
>JAFUZY010000077.1 GCA_017476375.1 Eubacterium sp. | reverse complement strand
TTTAATTCCGCTTCCGTCAACAATCTTAACGAGAGTATATGCATTGTAAAACGGGATTATTGCCTTCCAGCCAGCCTCTCCTGCTTTTTCAAAAATTTTCCAAAGAGCAATGATTGAAAGAATTGCAATAACAAGAGTTGTTATTGATGTTGCTGTTGAATTACCCTGAATAGCATTGGTAACCAGCTCATTATATTCGTCCATAAATCTGCCTCCTTTCTTCACTAATTATAAATATTATACTGCGTCTTTCTTTATTTATCAATACTTTTGAGGATTTTTGCATAATCCTTTGCGTTTATAATTCCGTCTGAGTTTGCATCAATATTTTCATCATAGTTTATATGCTCTTCTCTCAGATTGATATAATTTGAAAATTCAAATTCTTTTCTGTAATCACATTTACTGCAGTTGATGATTAATTTTGATGTGTTTTCTTTTTCGGAGTATTCAATACTATGCCCTGTTGCAGGAGCAAAATTCTCTTTAAATGTATCTCCGCAGACCGTGCAGAAATATTCATCATAGCCCTGCTCGGTGCAAGTCGGAAGATAGGTTGTTTTAACATACTGATGCCCGATTGATTTTATTTCGGGCGCTTCATCGGCAGTTAATGATTCAATGCTTCCGTCGGCAGTGCAGGTTGCAAAAACAGTATTTTCGCTTATGCTGTTTCCGTTTATATCCCTTGCGCCGACGCCCTGCATAGTCGGTGTGACTTTATTGAGCAAATTCGTGCTCAACCACTTATCATTGAATGTTATTTCATCAATGCAGGTTTCTCTGTGATGTCCCGTGTTTCCTCCGATTGAAAGAGGAGTGTAAAAACGGTGGTAAGCAATAAAGCATTTATCGCTTGAGGGAAGATAGATTATGCTCTGATGCCCCGTTGCGAGAATACCGCTGTCAACATCCTTTTCAAGAAGAACGCCCTGATTGGTTATTTCGCCTGTTAAGCTTGAGGAGGTTGCATATCTGATATGGTAGTTTTCGCTTCCCGTATCATCGCAGGACCAGTGCCAATAATAAACATTCTTCCTCTTGAAAACAGCCACGCTCTCTCTGAAGCCTTCAAGATTATTGATTATTCTGAGTGTTGAGGGCTTAACGCTGAGCATATCGGAATTAAGCTCAGCAATTGCCGCCATACCGTTTCCGAAAAGGATATACGAAGCGTCGCCCTCTGTATAAATAGCAGGGTCGATAACCTGACCGTAAAATCCGATATTTGCATCACTCATCATTTTGGGATATAAAATCGGCTCATCGCTTGCCGTATACGGTCCTGCAGGAGAAGAAGCATATGCAACGCCGATTGCCATTCCCTCTCCGTATAGCGATTCATATTCGCTGAGAATTCTTCCGCAGTAATAGAAATAGTATTTTCCGTCCTTGCCCTCGATTGAAGGAGCCCATGCGTTTCCGTTCGACCACTTTGAAGAGGCTATCTGAACGCCCTTATCGTTAACACCGGGGTTTTTATTCTGATTATCAAGAATAACGCCCTCATCGGTCCAGTGAAGCATATCCTTTGAGGAAAAAGCGTGAAATTGTGTGCCGCCCCAACCCGGAACACCGTCAGTTGTCGGATAAATCCAGAACCTGCCGTCTAAAACATCAATATCGGGGTCGGCATACATACCCGGAAGAACAGGGTTGTTTGCAATCGTTGCAGCTTTTAAGGTATATTCCTCAGTATCGCCATTGCAAACTATTTTTATATTTCTGTCGTATGAAATATCAATATAGCAGCTTTCGGGATATTCTTTTCCGTCGATTAAAAGCCTGCATTCGCTGTTCAGGAAGCTGAATTTAATCGGGCATGCCTTCGGGTTCTGCCTTCTCTGAATAATCGGGGTTATCTCGCCGTTTTCCCTGTTTATTGATGTGCTGACAATTGTGTGGCTATCAGTTCCCGAAACGCCGTCAAGATTGCTGACAACATTGCCGACGTTAACGCTTATCAGAAGCGGAAGATGAACCATTGCTTTATACTTTATTTCATCACTTTCAAGCACTTTATTATATACCTCAAAATTATCAAAAAGTCCTTTAAAATAGCCGTCTCCATCATAGAAGGATTTTCCGAAATATGCAAGAAGGTTGCTGCCTAAATCAGATATTTTAAGCGAAGCATTATTGGTTGCCTTCAGCGTTCCGTTAACATAGAGCGAGCATTTTTCATTATCAAAAACAATGGCAATGCTCATCCAGCTGTCCGTAAAGTCGGCAGTTGTTTTAACCTCATGTTCGCTGTAATAAGAATTAACGGTTATTGCATTTCTGATTTCCGAACCTCGTATTCTGAAAAAATCGTAATTCGTTGTGTTCTGACCGAAAGCAAATGTAAAATAATTTCCGCTGTTCTGAAGGGGCTTAACATCAAAGAGAACTGTCATTTCATCCTTGCCGTCGAAATATCCCTGAGGTATTTCGGCATATGTTCCGCTTGAACCGTCGAGCGATAAAACCTTGCTCTTCTTCTCGTTATCATAAACGGTTTGAGCGTTACCGTAAAAAGTCGGGAGTGTTGTTCCGTCTTCAAAGGTATATCTCAATTCGGGCATTTCGGGGATATTGCTATCAGCAGTATTCTTTATTTCGCTGTCACTAAGCACTGTATCATAAACCTCAAAATTATCAAAATATCCGTTGTACCAGCCGTCGCCGTCGTAGAGCGATTTTCCAAAATAGGAATACAGGTTTTCGCCCAAATCGGAAACCTTTATTTCGGTGTTGCTGTTTTCGCTGACAAGAGCTCCGTTAACATAGAGCTTCATACTCGCATTATCAAAAACGATTGCTATATTCATCCAGCTGTTATAAGAAACGCCTTCGCTCCTGACTTCATGCTCGTTCTGCCAGGAATACTTTGTTATCGCGTTTCTTATTTCGTTGTCCCTAATCCTGAAAAACGAATATTTTTCATTATTTGCGCCAAAACAGAAGGTGAAATAATTCCCCCACTGCTCCTTTGGAAGAATGTCAAACTGAATTGTTAAAACATCTCTGTTATCAAAGAAGCCCTGAGGTATTTCGGCATATGTTCCGTTGCTTCCGTCAAGGGATAAAACATTTCCCTTCTTATCCTCATCAAAAACAAGCTTGGCATTTCCGAAAAGCGACGGCGCTTCTTCGCCATTTTCAAAACTATAACTCAACACCGGACTTTTTTCCTGCTGCGCAAATGCAAAAAAAGCAGGTATTTCAAGAAGAAAGAGAACCGAAAGTATAACACATATCAGTTTTTTCATACGCTCACCTCCGCATTATTTAACTTGATTATAGCATTTAGAAAAAGAAAAGTATATATTTTTTTATTTCAGCAAGTTTAACTATATAAAAAATAATTGCGTTTTTTTGTTTTATCACATAATATCACTCAAATACCCGCTATACAGATTGCAAATTTTAAATATATATGATAGTATATGATTGAGATATTTTATTTTAATTAAGAATCGCGGGCTAAATTATGAAAAAGAAAATTTTATCATTTTTGCTAAGTGCTGTTTTAATAATAGGGGTTGCTTCTCCCATTGGCGGTTTTCAGTCTGTTAAGGCTGCGTCGCAGTATGAAACGCAGACTCTTCTTAACGACGTTTCATCTGCTGACTGGATGAGCGCTATAAGGGGCGAAACCAGGCTTACGGAAATAACCATTCCCGGCTCCCACGACAGCGCGGCAATGCAGTTTGAATCATACTATCAGGCTGCTTCAATAGCTTCAAAAACTCAGAACAACGGAATATCAAGGCAGCTTGAGGACGGCGTTCGTTTTCTTGATGTTCGTCTTGAAGCAAGCAGCGACGGCGACGCCTTCTTAACTCACGGCGACGCAACAATCAGGGCAGAGGGAAAGAGCGTTTTTGACACAGACCAGAAATACTATCTTGACGTTCTTCTCAAAAAGGTTTATGCATTTCTTGACGCTCATCCGAGTGAAACCGTTTTGGTATGTATGAAAAAAGATAAGGGCAACACGGATATAACAAGCGCCGTTTACGATTATATTCACGGCAACCGCTCAAGAGACGGATATAAGTTCTACGGTTCAAGCTATAATTATCAGGATTACTGGTATGTTGGAAACGGAAACCCGACTCTTGATGAGGTTCGCGGAAAATGCGTTTTGTTCAACAGATATAACGGCGGTGCGCAGGACGGCGGAATTTATATCGACTGGCCCGACCAGGGCGGCAAAGGCTCATATGAGACCCCCTGTTATAAATCAAACTATTGGAACAACGGCTACATTCAGGACCACTATGAGTGGTCGGTTAACAACAAGGTTAACGCAACTCAGGAGATGCTGAGTCTGCCCCACGAAAAAGGCAAATGGTATATCAGCTTTTCTTCAACAACTCTCGGTGAAACCGTTCCAAACCCGATAGCACACGCAGGCGAGATTAATCCTAAGCTTAAAAACTTAAACTTTAATTACAGAAAGCCTGCAGGAATTTTTCTTATGGACGCGGTTAACGAGGAGATGTGCCGCCTCTTCTTCAAAAATAATGAGGCTGTTTCCAACATAGTTCAGGGCACTGACGGAAATGTTAACTATACTCTCAACAGAAAAACAAAAACATTAACCTTAAACGGAAACGGAGCTATGGGTAACTACGCTTATTCAAGTTCTGTCGGTCCAAACAATTTCGGCGAAAACGCTCCCTGGGGCGACCAGCCTGCAAATGCGCTTTACAGCGGACAATACAACACCGATATTATAGAAAACATTGTTATCGGTGACGGAATAACAACCATCGGCGACTATGCCTTCGGCAATTTCGGC
Organism: Eubacterium sp.; assembly: GCA_017476375.1. Lineage (GTDB taxonomy): Bacteria > Bacillota > Clostridia > Oscillospirales > Acutalibacteraceae > Eubacterium_R. The sequence continues at coordinate 3,500 of JAFUZY010000077.1, read as the reverse complement.
AATATTAAAAATATAACAATTCCAAACAGCGTAACCTCCGTCGGTCATAACGCTTTTGAATACTGTTCTTCGCTTAAGGAGATTGATTTAAGAAACAAAGGTATAACCGATATAGGCGTTGAGGCGTTCAAAATGTGTAGCTCGCTTGAAAAGTTTTACACAAGAAGCGATGTTTCATATTTCGGTGAAAGAGCTTTTCAGGGTGATTCAAAACTTAAGATGTACGGCGACTGGGATTGGTATTCCTTCACCTATGCCGACAGCAACAACATAGAATACATAGGCAAATATGCCCTCTACCCGAAGGCAGGAAACACGGCAAAAGAAAGCGCAAATCCCTTTGCAGGAAAAGACCTTTCAAACGGCGTTACCATTAGTTTCAGCCAATACTGCAATCAGAACAAGGGCTGGAACGGAGCCGTTCTTAATTTCTCAAGCGGAATAAATAATCAAAACAGATATTTCATAATAATGGCGGACGGCACCATACTTTTTAACGACGGCGCAAACGGAACCGCTTATTCTTCAAATAACAACTGCTATTTCGATTTAAACAGCTCTGCCGAGGTTAACACAATAGGAACGAAGTGGGTTGATATTGATATAACAATATCCCCCTCGCATATTCTTAAATACTTTGTCAACGGCGAGCTCAGAAAAACATATGATTTAAACAGCGTTGCCGCATCGGGATATAAAAACGGCATAAGCGGAACGAACGGAATATTCTCTTTCCTTGCTGCAAACGATATAAATCTTTACTACGGCGCTTCATACAGCATTTATCCCGAAATGGCAGGAACTGCCGAAAGCTATCTTGATAACGCATCGTTTTATACTCGGATATTAAATGATTCGGATTTAACGAAAACAGAAACAGCCTCGATTCTGAACACCGCCGAGCTATATAATAATTTTGACAGCGGCGTCCCCTCTGTTCGCTCCGGAAACACAACCCGTATAAACGGATATAAAGAGCATGCAGGCGTTCTCTATCTTCCCGAAAACAGTTGCTACGGCGAATATGAATCCACGGTTGACGGGGTTATAACCTCAAACACAAACTCTCTTGATAAGCTTTCCTCAATCAAGGTTAACTACACAGGAACAAAGGATATAGAGGGATGGCAAACTGTTTCAACAAATATTAAGGGAGCAACAACCACCAAAACATATTCCTCAAGCGAGCTTAACTTTTCGCTTGAAGGCTACACAGCGGCAAACGCCCTTCTCAAGGCTCCTGATTTGAGATATGAGCTTATGGACTTTGATTCATACGACGAGGCATATGCAGCTGCAGTTGAATATATAAACACCGGTTCTCAGGAATACACAACCGATTCCCTCGGCGCGCTTGAAAACGTTATCAATTCACTTGAATTTGAGCCTTTAAACGGAGTTTCGCACGGCGATTACTACGATAACCGTCAGGATGAAATAAACGCTGAAAGAGATGCAATAAATCTTGCAATCAGCAAACTTGTTCCAACCTCGGATTTTGCAAGGCTCGACCTTGCCTACGGCGCTGCGCAAAGGCTTATGACGTCGCTTGATAACAAAATGCCGATTTACACACAGTCGTCGCTCATCAATCTTCAAACTGCAATGCGCCACGCAAAAAAACTTGCCGAGCTGAGCGATGAAGAAAAGAGCAACTACCATGCAGCAAACGCTCAGACTGAAATAAACGCCCTTGCTCTTGAGGTTGAAACAGCATTTGCGGCGCTTAATGCTCCTGAAAACAATGTTGATTTAAGCGCATATCAATCGCTTGTTGAAACAGCCCAGAGTATTGATTCGGACGCATATGATTTTGAAGAAAATGAAATTCAAACAATTCTTGAAACGCTTTCATTTGCTCTTGTTGGCGATAACATTTATTTCAATGACGATAACGGCAACAGAATAACCGTTAAATCGCTTGATGATAACGGACTTGAGCAAGCTACCGTTGATTCCGTTTCCGATTATCTTTTAAGCTCGCTCAACGACCATATAAGAATGTATAACGTTGAGCTTGCCGGAGGCAATGCCGAAATAGGCTTCAACGGAACGGGTAAAAACACAGCGACAGCAAATTCAAATCTTTTCAAAGCAACATACAACAGCACCGCAGTTTTCACATCCTCAAGCGAAATGACTGCATGGTATATGGAATATGTTTCAAGCACAACCGAAAGAACAAAGCAATATCAGGGCTTCGGTGAAAAGTATTCAACTAAGGTTTTCGGAAATGTTAAGGTTTATGCAGTTTCAAAAACCGATGATAACTTTGAGGTTTTAATCCTTCGTGACTACGGCTCGGGCGAAAGCAGAAAAGGCGTTCAGCTTGTTGATTATGTTGATTCCGCCTTCACTCTTCCCGCACCGCAGGCGCTCCCCTATTACACCTTTGACGGTTATTATATCGGCAACACTAAGGTTGAGGGCGAAATTGAAATAACCAAAGATACAACAATCAGAGCAAAATACATTCCCGATGAAACCAAGGATTGCGCAGTAACAATCAAAAACACAAACGGAAAAACAATTTATTCCGATTCGGTTATTTATAACACGAAAATCAGCGCGAGCGACGAAAATGCCTATGGCTTTGTTGAACTGATTAAAGACGGAAAGAATATCAATTACAGGCCGTTTTTCATCGGAAATGAACTTAGCTTCTTTGCAGCTGAAACAACAACCCTCAAGGCAGTTACAAAAGAAGAATGGGATTCATTTGAATTTACGCTTCCTGCAATCAATATTAAACAGAGCGACGCTATTATTCTTAATTCCGCAGACAAAATAAGAACCGTGTTTAACGGGCAAACTGTTACGCTTGAAAACAGCAATGTTCTTGAATACGGACTTCTGATAGGAAAAGAAAAGAGTGCAACTCTTGATGAAGACAATCTGACTATTGACAACATTGTTTCAAACGATTCATACACAATTATCAGAGCTAAGTCAACAAAGAAATCGGGAGCAAATCAGTTTACAATTGCAATAAACTCGCTGAGCGGAAATATTGCATATAGGGGCTACCTCATTTATCAGACGCCCTCGGGCGAAATCAAAACGATTTACACCGATGTTTCAAAACAAACAATTTAACAAAAAAAACGGGCTGTCTCTCTGACGTGAGACATCCCGTTTTTTTATGCATTTATAGAAACGCGCTCGCCCTCGAGTGCATATCGCGCCTAAGGCATATCGCATTGCAAAGCAATATATCGCTCGTTTTGCAAAAAACGAATATCGCTGCGCGAAAAACCTTTCGCGCTTTGTCCCCTTGATTTGACGGTTGGTCTACCCAACTGATGGGAAGAGGGTGCGTTCGCTTTCGCCTGCCGTTAGTGCAGTAAAAAGGGTGCGTCTATTCGTTCGCCATGGGGACGCACCTCCGACCGCAATTCAAGGAAGAACGGTGCTTGGAGAGGAACGTCCCCGTGTGCTGTTGAGGGAACGACCAAATATAATCGGAGCGTAGCGACCCGAAATTCCTCATTCCTCATTCC
>JAFUZY010000076.1 GCA_017476375.1 Eubacterium sp. | reverse complement strand
TTGAAAGCAGTGCATCAATCGGCGTTAAAAAGTCAAGTGGCACAGGTAAGCTTACTGAAAGTGAAAATACTGATTATAATATTGCAGAAAGATTTGTCAGCGACAACACCGAGTATGTTATCGGCAAGGACGTCCAAAGCGGACAGCTCAAGCTTCATACGCCATATACTGTTACCTGGGTAAATGAAGACGATGATGTTCTCGAAACGGATTCGGATGTTGCCGAGGGCGCTGTTCCGACTTATGACGGCGAAACACCCGTTAAGCCCGAAGATGAAGAATATACCTATGACTTTTCAGGCTGGACTCCCGAGGTAGTTGCTGCAACTGCTGATGCTCAGTACACTGCAACCTTTACAGCAGTGCCGAAGATAAAAACCTATACTGTAACATGGCAAAACTACGATGGCACTACTCTTGAAACAGATGAAGATGTAGCCGAGGGAACTGTTCCTACCTATGACGGAGCAACTCCGACAAAACCGGACGATGAGAATTATACATATTCATTTGATAAATGGTCGCCCGATATAAGTGCAGTAAGCGGAGATATAACATACACTGCAACATACAGCAGAACTCAGTTTATTGCTAAAGTCGGGGATAAGCGTTTTACAACCTTCAGTGAGGCTGTAACAGAGTCTGAAAAAACCAAAGGCGGCGCAGTTATTACGCTTCTTGCAGATACGGACGCGCCTTACAGTATGAACAGCCTTACTTATGATGTTCTTCGTATAAAACAGGCGGGTCACAGTGCTAAAATTGAAGATTACAAGAGAAAAGAATCAAATAATAATACTACATATTTTTACAGAACAGAACACGATGTCTATGTTGACGGCACCGGTGATGACGACGGTAGTGTTGCAATTGCTGCAGGAGCAGCGGCAACTGTAATAGTTGTCGGAGGAGGCGCCTCAATTGTTCTCGGTCCGGGAGCAGAAGTAATAGTAGCAGGCAACATAGCTAATGTCGATTTCGAACCCGAGAATCCTGAAGAAGAATGTCTTCAGGAAGAGGAACAGGAAGACGGTTCAAAGAAGGTCAAGAATCTTAAATACCATTGGGTAACTATTGATACAGGTATTTCTATTCTTGATGTAGGCGCCGAGGTATTGCCTGATTGCGTTAACGATATCTATGCTACTTATACTCAGAATACAGCTTCTATTATAAAAATACTTCCCCCGGTTTTAGACATTGTCGGTCATACCGATGTTATACTTAAATTCCCATATCCTGAAGGCTGGTACTTCCCGATGATTCCGTATCTTCCCGAAGCTATGAATCCGGGCTCGCATTTTGTTGCTTTCTTTGAGGGTACAAGCTCTAGCTCTTACGGAACTCCGTTTGTTGGAAAAACAATCACAGAGGACCTTGATATAACGGGAATATGGGTTCCGTATGAAGCGGCGGTTATCAAAGATAACGGCGACAGAGAATACTATCTTCAGTTTTCAGAAGCTGCTGAAAAACGCGATGGAAAAATCGTTGAAATCCTTAGCGCACCTTTATTCAACTATACGCTTCAGAAAATATCAGAAAACCCCGATGTATATGAGATTCTGAGGGTTAAGCGCGGTAAATATATGGGAGAATGTGTTGATGCACCGCCAAACCTTCCCGAAGGCTACTATATGAAAGTCTGGACCTACGAGGATGAAAATGAGGAGACAATAACCTGCTACACCATAACCAATAAATACACGGTTAAGTGGGTTGTAAACGGCGTAACCGTTGAAACCGATGAAGATGTTCTTTATGACTCAATGCCCGAATACAACGGCGAAACACCTCAGTCATATTTCGACGGAAATTATAAGTACACCTTCTCAGGCTGGTCACCACAAATCTCACCGGTAAAACAAAGCGTAACTTATACAGCAACTTACACTGCTGAAAGCGTTGATGGCTTTAACCTTTCACTTGATGACTGCATTCATCTGAATCTTTATATCGATGTTGATGATTATGTTGATGCCCAAAATGCAAAATTAACGGTTACTCATAATGCCCCCGATAAACAGAGCCCAACAGCGATAACAGAAACCTATTCGGGTGAAGAGCTTATTGCTCTTAAAGACGGAAAAGACGGCAGATATGTTGTTAAAGTTCTTGCAGCTCCCGCACAGTTAAGGGATGAAATGACTGTAACGCTGTATAACGGTGATGTATATATTCGTTCCTTCACTGTATCGGTTAAGGATTACTGCGAGGCTATTATCAATCTGTATGAGAAGTCCAAAGACACAAAGGAATTGCAGCTTGTTGAGCTTGCTAAAACAATGCTCGATTACGGCAAGGCATGCAGTGATAATTTCAACTATAATGAAGAGGCTTTTGCTGCTCAGGATTATATTTATACTGATTCTGAATCACCGGAAGGCTCTATCAGTTATAGCGGAAACACCTCAGTTCTCAGAAGTTATTCCTATGTTGCAAGATCAATTCCTTCACTTCGTATTAATCTGAATAAAACAGAAGCCCAATGCGTTGCAGACGGACTTGTTGCAACAGTAACCGATGCAAATGGTAATACAAGAACCATCGAGCCAACAATTGTTGAAGGAACAACGAGAGTTTGTCTTGATATAACAGGAATACTCGCTGAAAACTTTGACCAAATTAATACTATTGAGTATGACGGCGTAACCCTTAAACTCAATGTTAACCAAGTCGCAAAGGTCAGGGGTGGCGATTTTGGAAGAAGTCTTTATAACTATGGCGTTGCAGCGAAAAACTATTTTAGGAATTAAAGGAGGGCTTTAAATATGAATAAGAAAACTGAATATAAAGAGCCTGAATTTAAGGCTGTGATTCCAAAAAAAGAAGATATTCTTACTACTTCACAGGGCGGAAATCTCGGAATAGTTACCGAAGACTGGGAAGACCCGAATGAAATACTATTTGATACCCCATTTATAGAAATATAATAAAAAAGCTGCGGATTAATTTCCGCAGCTTTTCTTGTTGGTTACTCGGCTTCGCCTCGTGAATTGAATTGCTGATATAAAAATGCCGTAGGCAATTCATGCCTACGGCAATTAATGCGTTTTAACGCAATTCATTGAAAAATATGCAGAATTGCTTATTTTTCAGCATATTTATCGTCGCCGTTCCAGCTATACATAGCTCTGATGCCTTCGCCGACCTTCTCAAGCTGATGCTCAGCCTCAAGAGCTCTCTTAGCCTTGAAGTGTGCCCAGCCGTTGTTTGCTTCTGTTATAAACTTGGAAGCAAATGTTCCGTCCTGAATCTCTTCAAGAACCTTCTTCATTTCCTTCTTTGTTTCGTCTGTGATGAGGCGCTTGCCTGTTTCGTAGTCGCCGAACTCAGCAGTGTTTGAAATTGAATATCTCATCTTTGAGAAGCCGCCGCTGTAAATAAGGTCAACGATGAGCTTCATCTCATGGATACATTCAAAATATGCGTTTCTCGGGTCATAACCTGCCTCAACAAGTGTTTCAAAGCCAGCCTTCATAAGAGCTGTAACGCCGCCGCAAAGAACAGCCTGCTCACCGAAGAGGTCTGTTTCTGTTTCGCATTTGAAGGTTGTTTCAAGAATAGCTGCGCGAGCGCCGCCGATTCCTGCGCCGTATGCAAGAGCAATATCCTGGCAGTGACCGCTTGCATCCTGATATACTGCAACAAGGCAGGGAGTTCCTTTGCCTTCCTTATATTCGGAACGAACAGTGTGACCGGGTGCCTTGGGAGCAATCATGAAAACATCAACATTTGCAGGAGGAACAATCTGCTTGAAGTGAATGTTGAAGCCGTGTGCGAAAGCAAGAGCCTTGCCCTCTGTTAAGTTTGGCTCAATATCATTCTTGTAGATAGCAGCCTGTTTCTCATCAGGAGTGAGTATCATAATAACGTCTGCAGCCTTAACTGCGTCAGCAGTTTTCATAACCTTAAGTCCAAGGCTTTCAACATGAGCCCATGACTTTGAACCCTCGTAAAGACCAACGATAACGTTAATGCCGCTTTCGTGAAGGTTAAGAGCGTGAGCATGTCCCTGTGAGCCAAAGCCGATGATAGCAACGGTTTTGCCGTCAAGAACGCTTAAATTGCAATCTGATTCATAGAAAATTCTAGCATCTGCCATATCATTTTCCTCCATTATTACATTAATTATTAATATCTACTTCGTAAATAGTTAGGAATCAGGAGTGTGGAATGAGAATTTTCGGGGTGCCGGACACGACTATAATTGCCGTCTGCAAGACCATTAATTCGTAATTCGTAACTCGTAATTCGTAATTATTTATATACTAGCGTATAATATTATAATTCTCAATAAGCCTTATTGCAAGTGTAAATTGCAACAAAAAGTAAAAATTATACACCTCAATTTGCAACAAAATGCAAAAAAAGAGCCCCTGTCAGTCAAAACAACAGGGGTAAAATGTATTTTTATAACCTCAGTTCATCTTCTTTACGCTGCTTGCGGGAGGAGATGGAGAGAGGGATGGCGCAGCCGATTCCGCCTCCGAAGGCTGTACCGCCGAGGAGGAACGCCCACCACTGTGGGTTCTTTTTTTCGTCCTTTTCATCTTCTTCAGTTTTGGGTTCAACCTTCTTTTCAATCACGGTATGCACATCCACCGACTTGCTGTATTCCTCGCCGAACTCATCTTCGTAGGTAATGGTTATCGTTCCCTTCGTTTCGCCGAGAGTGTTGGTTGCACGAAGATTAGCGCTGCCTGCGCCGCTTTCGCCTGCTTCAATCTCACCGACAAAGGTTGTGCCGCCACTTTCCAGATTTGGTATATCAAAGTCAATTTTGAGGTTGCGGATTTTGCACTTACCCGTATTCATAAAGCTCATATCGAGCGTGACGGTATCGCCTTCAACCACCTTTGCCGGAAGCTGCACACCACTGAAATCAAGTCCCGTTTTCTGCTTCACATTCAAGCGAAGGACATCGGAGCCGCTGTAAGCGGTATAGTATTTATCCTCGTACTCGCTTGAAACAGTAACGGCGTGTTCACCGATTTGTGCCGTTTTTGCAGCAGTCAGCTTGACAGTCCAGGTGTAAGTTGAGCCTGCATATATTCTTTCAACATACTGCGTGCCCGTTCCGACAGGCTTGATGTCGCCGCTTTCCTCGGTGATAGAAAGTTTGATGTTGCGCAGCGCTTTCGTGCCGCTGTAGTTTTTCAGCTTTACTTTCAGTTCGCTCTCTTTACCGGGTTTCAGGCTTTCTGTATCCAACGAATAGTCCGTCACCATCAACCTCGGCTGAGAGGCGTCAATATTTTCTTCCTTTGGCTCATCCTCTGCAAAGGCGGTTAACCCAAACGCAAAGCAGAAGATAAGAGCAAGTATAATTGTTACTATTTTTTTCATATCAGAGTTCCCTTATGTTTTCTACAATACTGTTTTTCATTTCCTTGCGGATTTTCAGATAGATATTTATTGCGCATACGCCAAAGGTGAATGCGGTCATAATCATTGTAATCCACGGATTAACAACGAAGGAAAAGTTACCTTCAAAAAACAGGGTGTACAGATAGATACAAAGCATTGCCAGCGCAAATAATCCATACCCTAACAGCGTTCCTGTCCCAAACATTGACAGCATTTGCCGCACATATGATTTTGTCAAATCCTGTCTGTCTGCACCAACGGCGCGCAGAGTTCCTATAACAGCCTTGCTCTCTCTGATTTTTGCAGAAAGGGCGTTGTTTATAATGCTTGCACAGATAACAAAGCCGATGATAATCAGTGCAGAGAGAACTGTGTACATCACCTGAAGTCCGTGTTTTTGTTGTTGATTATAGCGATAGTTTGATTCGGTCCAAGCATCATACTTATCTGAATATTTTTGCAGATTTTCTGTCATATCCAAATCCATTTCATCCGTGACATCGCCAAACATTTTCACTTGTATTTGGCTGTATCCGTTATCGGCATAGATTTGATTCAAGGCAGGAATTGTGGTCAACAGCTCCATACCGTAAATACCAACTTGTGTATTTACTTCCATATCATCAGTAGGTGAAATAATAGCGCCAATCGTATAGGTTTTGTCAATAAATTGCACATTGTCAAGCGCACCGGCTTCATCCGCCGACTTTTTGCAGATAGGGAATCTCAGCTTTATTTTGTCGCCGGCTTTGTATTCGCTTGCGGCGTCAATTAATGTATGATATCCCGGTTCGCGTTTTTGAATATCTTTGTCATATCGTGTGTAACTGCTTGTTGTATGACCGGAGATTTTAGAACGGTACTGCACACGCTTTGTAGCAATCAGTATGATTTCTTCACCGCTGTTCAGCTTATTATAATCAATTTTGCCGCTGTATTCTTTACCTTCCAGCACGCTGAAATCATCATAGGCGTTCACCTGCATCGGAACAAAATCCGTTGTCAGTTTTAATGCTTTTTGCTGTTCGTAATAATAATCTCCCATATCACCGAGCAGCATTTCTTTTAATTCCTCTTCCGTTTGGTAATCGTTATATTTCAACGGCAATGTATCGCCCAAATTTGCACGGAGGTATTCGCTGAAGCCGTCCACCTCCATAGCGGCGTTCAATTCCTTTTTGCCGTTGACCGTTGCCACATTGTCCATTGCCTTGATTTCGTTCTTTTCACTTTCCGTCATTCCGCCTAAGCTTTCTTTATAATTAAATGGCGCTGCGATTCCCGAGTCCGACATACTGGCAATACCGTAATCAAACGGCAGGGAATGAAAATGCTTTTTGGAATACGAGGCATAGGAAAAACCGATACATGAAAAAACTATCGTAACAATCAGCATAATGCTGACCACCGCTTTGCTACCCTTGTAGAACATCAGGTTGCGCCTCGCAAGAAGTGCAGGCGCATTAAAACTATGCTTTGACTTAATCTTCTTTGTTTTTATTTTGCGGTTGTTGTTAATGTTTCTGATTGCCTGCATCGGCGTAATTTTTGACGCAATTACAAGTGGTATCAGTGCGGCAAACAGAACAACGATGATATTAATAACTGCCGAAATCAGCAGCGCCAAAATGCTTTTGGTCATCACGGCATGGTCGCTCAGCAGACCGATAGCCGCCCTTACAACACCGTAAGAAAGCAATACGCTGACAGGGGTTGCCACCAGGCTGATGATGAACGCTTCTCTGCCGTAGATTTTTATAATCTGACGCCTTGTTGCACCGACTGCGCGCAGCATACCAATCTGTCGTTTGCGTTCTTTCAGATTTGAATTAAATGCGTTAATGATAGCAATACACGAAGCAAACACAAGTGACAGAATTACAAGCGCATAATAATCGCCATCGTTTACGAGATAATCATATCCGCCTATCAGTCTATTGCTCTCGTATCCCCAATTCTGCGTAACATACATCTGAGAGGGTTCTGCGCCGAGTTCTGTGCGAATACAGGTTTCCAGATAGGTTTTGGCGTCCGTGTGTTCCACGCTCTCCATATATTCTTTTACCTTTTGAATATCAAAATTAATATATGCAGTGACTTTTTCACGCCCGCCCTTAAAATAGGAGCCTTCTCTGACAAAGAGCGCCGGTACGATTGTGTCATAATCACTTGCGTCTGAATACCGTGTTTCAATATTGCATTTTTTATCAGCAAGTATACCGCACAGCGTATATTCCTTTTTTACGGGTTTCAGATAATCTGCGCCGTTTTGCACGTCAACGGTGAGTTCAATCGTATCGCCCACCTTTGCCTCGCGATAACCAAGGCGTAATAGTGCGTTTTTCTCTGCTGCAATTTCATTGTCTTTTGTCGGATAAGTTCCGTCCTCAAATATCTGATACGAGAGTTCGCGTGCTCCCTCGTTCATATACGCAATAGACGAACCGAGTTTTTTATTGTCTTTTTCGGTGTATGCATAGCCGATAATATGAGCGAACTCCGCTTTGGTAATAATACCCTTAGTGTCCTTGTAGTTTTCTTCCTTGAAATCGGAAACTGATACGGTCGCCATCTGCTTTCCGCTTTCTCTTAATTTGTCCTCATTATAGGTTTCGCCCGCCGCGAACATCAGCAGCACCAGACTTGACGAAAACACCATGGCAAGAATGATTCCGATAATCATTATAGTATATTGCCCCCGGCGGTGCTTGAGGTTGCCGAGCGCAAGGCGGTTTACTGTGAGGTTTTTCATTATTCGCTCACCGCCTTTTGCGGGTCGTCGAGGGCGCCGACCCCTACACTTGATTTTGTGTCACGAACGATTCTGCCGTCCTCAAGTGTTAAGACTCTGTCCGCCTGCTCTGCTACATGCAAATCATGGGTAACGAGAATCAGCGTAACGCCGAGTTCACGGGCGGCGTATTTCAGAAGTGACAGCACCTCCCGTCCGCTTTTGCCGTCAAGGTTACCCGTCGGCTCATCGGCAAACAGAATGGACGGCTTGTTAGCAAGCGCTCTTGCTATCGCAATTCTCTGCTGCTGACCGCCCGAAAGTGCGGAGGGCAGATGCTCCAGCCTGTCCTCAATGCCGAGGATTTTTATAATCTTATTCAGATATTCCTCGTCAGGCTTTTTCTTATCCAGCATAATCGGGAGCAGGATGTTTTCATATCCCGTCAGCTCGTTTACAAGGTTGTACGCCTGAAAAACGAATCCGAAGCGCCTGCGTCTTAAAATGGATAGCTGATTATCATTATAATCCGAGAGTTTTTTCTCACCGTAAGTGACGAAGCCGCTTGTCGGACTCTCAAGAGAGGACAGCACGTGCAAAAAGGTGGACTTACCGGAGCCGGACGGACCCGTAATCGCACAAAACTCTCCCTGCGTGAAGGCAATGGTTACATCGTCAACGGCTTTCACAATATTCTCGCCGCTGATATATTCCTTTGTTAAATTCATACATTCGATAATGTTCATAAAGCATACTTCCTTTCTATGCTTTCATCATACAAGGTCAATCTTACGATTCGGTGTATTTAATCTTAAGATTTCGTAAGGTTTGCGATTTTATAAGTTTTATGTTATAATGAAATATACTATTTTTTACGGAGAAAAATATGGAAGAAAACAGATTAACAAATTCCGAAAATCAAGGCGACATTGTTATTTATCAAACCGATGACGGATTGACAAAAATTGATGTCAGATTTACTGATGAAACGGTGTGGCTTACACAGGCGCAATTATGCGAGTTATATCAGACAAGTAAGTCCAACATCAGCGAGCATATCAAAAACATATTTCTTGAAGGAGAATTAGATGAGAATTCAGTTGTTCGGAAATTCCGAACAACTGCTACTGACGGTAAGAACTATAATGTTTCATACTATAATCTTGATATGATTATTTCACTCGGTTACCGCGTAAAGTCCATTACCGCGACTCAGTTTCGCCGCTGGGCAACCGAACGGTTAAAGGAATATATGATAAAAGGCTTCACGATGGATGATGAACGCTTGAAGAATTTAGGCGGCGGTCAATACTGGAAAGAGCTTTTAGACCGCATCAGAGATATTCGTTCTTCGGAAAAAGTAATGTACCGTCAAGTGCTTGATTTGTACGCTACCAGCGTTGACTATGACCCCAAGAGCGATGAATCAATCGAATTTTTCAAAATCGTTCAGAACAAGCTACACTATGCCGCACACGGACACACAGCTGCTGAAGTTATTTATGAGCGTGCTAATGCCGATGAGCCTTTTATGGGACTTAAAACCTTCCCCGGCGATTTCCCGACAGCAAAAGATATTGGCATCGCCAAAAACTATTTGTCCGAAGACGAGTTGAAAGTGCTTAACAATATCATTTCGGGATATTTTGACTTTGCGGAAATCCAGGCAATGCGGCATAACCCTATGCATATGAGGGATTATATTGAACATCTTGACAGTATTCTTAATGCTACCGGCGAAAACCTGCTTAAAGGTGCTGGCACAGTAAGTCACCAACAGGCGATTGATAAAGCAAAAGCAGAATACAAAAAATATCAGGTACAAAATCTGTCACCTGTTGAAGAGGCATATTTGAATAGTATAAAGCAAATAGAAAAGACTGCTAAAAAGAAAAGTGAAGAATAATTATAAAGCCGAGTTCGTTTATGCGTACTCGGCTTTATACTATATTGCTATTGCTCCGTCAATGTGTGGAAAACACATAATTACATTCAAGCCTTCGTCCGTGTTTTCGGCTGTGATTGTTCCGTGATGCTTTTCAATAATCGCCTTTGTAATGGCAAGACCGATTCCGGCACTGTTCGGGTTAGCGTTCTCCGTTCTGTGAAAGCGCAGAAATAACTTTGACAGTTCCTCTTCGGGAACACCTCCGCCGTTATCCTTAATGCTGACAGTGGTTGACTGCTCGCTGTTTTCAATTGTAATTGCTATTTTGCCGTCCTCTGCCGTATGCTCGCTTGCGTTCTTTACAACATTGCCAAGCGCTTCACTGAGCCATGCTTTATCAAGACGGAAACGGCTTTCACCGCTGACAGTATATTTTTTGTTCGGGAACAGCGGTCTGAACTCATCTACCACCTCGTTTGCAACCTCGCGCACATCATAAAAGGCAAAGTCCATGACATAGGAATCGCTTTTGAGCTTTTCAAGGCGCAGGAGCTTATAGATAAGATTCTCCATTTTATCTATGAGCTGGAGTTCTTTTTCGGTATGCTCATTCGGATGCTCGCCGTGCTCCATTTCAACATAGAGCCGCATTGCCGCAAGCGGTGTTTTGAGCTGATGGGAAATATCGGAAATGAATTCTGTATTCTTTTTGCTCTCTCTTTCGGTATTGCTTTTTTCAAGCCTCAGGCGGTTTTCTAAATCCGCTACCGCATTATGCAGGCGTGAAAAATGATTATCAGCTGTGCTGTATTCCGTCAGCTTTTCGTTCTCGGTTGCTCCGGATAATTTATCTATATCCTTATGAATTTTGCGGTTGTTGATGAATAGAATTGCACTGATTACCAACAGCGCTGCACATATAATTATCATTACAATTAACGGAGTATTCATGCCTTATCCTCCCAACGATAGTCAACGCCGCGCACGGTTTTAATGTGCTCTGCGCCGATTTTTTCACGCAGACGGCTGATATGCACTGAGAGAGTGTTATCATCAATGAAATTGCCCGCATCATCCCAGATATTCTGTAGGAGAACGTTTCTTGTGACGATAATCCCGTTATTGCGGATAAGGGTGGATAGAATTTGAAACTCGGTGGGCGTTACAAAAACAACATCGCCGTCCTTCTTGACCGTCATTGTGTTAACATCTATGGCAAGTCCGCCTGCGTTATACACGCTGTTCGTGTTTCTGCGAAGGAGCGCACGTACACGAGACAGAAGTTCAAGAAGTTTGAACGGCTTTGTTACATAATCGTCTGCACCTGCATCAAGTCCGCGCACTACCTGTATTTCATCATCGCAGGCAGTCAGGAACAGAATCGGGATATTGTTACCGCCGGTACGCACCTCGGCACAGAAAGAAAAGCCGTCTCCGTCGGGCAGCATCACATCAAGGATAAGCAGGTTATACGCTTTTGCAGTAAGAGCTGCCCTTGCATCTGCGATACAAGGTGCAACATCAATGTTGTAGCCTTCCTTTTCCAGCATCTCTTTTAATCCGTCACGCAGGAATGCATCATCCTCTGTGAGTAATATATTTGAACTCATTTTATCACCGTGTTCATTTTAACATATTAAAAGTGCAGTATCAAGAAAACACACCCCAACCTTACGAAATCTTAAGAATCGGCGTTTTTTTTGATATTTAATCTTTATTTAATGTTTTTATTATATTTTTCATATTGTAAATTGTGAACAAATGGTATAAAATTGAAATTGTGAACAAATGGTATAAAAATACAAAAAAGGAATATAAAATGAATAAAATAAACAAGCTGAAATTTTATATTGATTCACTTTGCATTTACAATATTAAAAATGACGAGGTTATTAAAAAGCTTTACGCTCTTCTTGAAAATGCTGAAAGCAGCAATGTTTTCAGGTGTTACAGCGAGTTTTTCAATGCCTTAACAAGGCGGGGCGATTCGCTTTCCTCCTATATTTCATCGCTTATTTTATATGATGAAAACGCTTTTTCAACAGCGGCGGCAAGGGGCGAAGCTCAAACACTTTCGAAAGCGATTATTGAGGGCGTTAAAAGCGACCTTGAAAAGCTTGATGAAATTTCAAAAATAACTCCGTCGGATTTTATAAATGACGATAATGCCGAAATTCTTTCAACCCTTCCAAAATGGGAAACGGGCGAGCCTGAGGCGGAGCTTATCGGAAACCTGAAAAAAAGGGTGAGCGCTCTTGCTAAGTTTTACAGGCAGAACGGCTATGGAATTTATGCAAGAAACTGCGCGTTCACATGGCGGAACAGGGAACTTATTCCGATAACCTCGGTTGATTCCGTAACTCTCGCCGATTTAAAGAATTATGAGCTGCAGAGAAAACAGGTTGTTGAAAACACAAAGGCGTTTCTTGAGGGCTTTCCTGCAAACAACGTTCTTCTTTACGGCGACCGCGGAACAGGAAAAAGCTCAACCGTTCATGCAATTCTCAATGAATATAAAAACAGGGGACTGAGAATAATTGAAATATCAAAAGGCGATATTTGCGATTTAACCCTGATAAGAGAGCTTATTGCAGATAATCCGCTTAAATTTATTATTTTCATTGATGATTTAAGCTTTGATAAAAAAGAGGATTCTTTATCCCAGCTCAAGGCGGCGCTTGAGGGAACGCTTTCAAAAAAAGAGGGCAACGCGCTTATTTACGCAACCTCGAACAGGCGCCATATTGTTAAAGAAAATTTCACGGAAAGAGATAACGACGTTCACGCTGCCGACACAATTCAGGAGGAACTTTCCCTTTCAGACAGATTCGGGCTTTCGGTTAATTTTATGAATCCCGATAAAAAAGATTTCCTTGAAATTGTTTCAAAAATCGCAAAAGACCGCAATTTTGACTACGATGAAGACGAGCTTCTGAACGGCGCAGAGCAGTGGGCAAGACGAAAGGGCGGACGCTCTCCGAGGTGCGCAAAGCAATATATAGACTACCTTGAGGCAAGTAAAAAAATGGTAAAAAATAGTTAAAGAAAAATCATTTTATATTAATTGCCTGTTCAAAAATCTGTGATAGAATTCATCATAATTTATAGTATAAATTCAGGGCAGCGCCCGATTAAGAATATTGAAAAAGAAAGGAAAGTATAATTATGAGTGATAAAATTCTTGTTGTTGACGATGATTTAAACATCTGTGAATTACTAAAGCTGTATCTTGAAAACGACGGCTACACTGTTTTTGTTGCAAACGACGGTCAGGAGGCTGTTGACACCTTCCATGCAAAAACACCCGACCTTGTTCTTCTTGATATTATGCTTCCGAAAATGGATGGCTGGCAGGTTTGCCGCGAGATAAGAAAAACCTCTCTGGCTCCGATTATTATGCTTACGGCGAAGGGCGAAACCTTTGATAAGGTTCTTGGTCTTGAACTTGGAGCGGATGATTATGTTGTTAAGCCCTTTGACGCAAAAGAGGTTATGGCAAGAATAAAAGCTGTTTTAAGAAGAACAAAGGGCGACACTGAGGCGAAAACAGACGAGAAAAAGGTTGTTATTTACGACAATCTTGAAATCAACATAACAAATTATGAAATGAAGGTTCGCGGCGTTGCGGTTGACACGCCGCCAAAAGAGCTTGAACTCATCTATCACTTTGCTTCAAATCCGAACAGGGTTTACACCCGCGACCAGCTTCTTGACGAGGTTTGGGGATTTGATTACTACGGCGATTCAAGAACCGTTGACGTTCATGTTAAGCGTCTTCGTGAAAAGCTTGAGGGCGTTTCGGATAAATGGGCGCTCAAAACTGTATGGGGCGTTGGATATAAATTTGAAACAAGGGAATAAAAGATGATTAAACCAAAACGAAAAAGAGGGAATATATTCTTCAGCTATTTCGTTATGTTTGCAATGATTCTTCTCGTAACCTTTGCTGTTCTGGGAACCTCGCTCACCTTTATGGTAAACAAATATTCAATCGAGGAGAAAACAAATCTGCTCAAGGAAAACACTCAGTCCATTGCGCAGAGCGTTTCTTCAACCCTGATTGTTAATAATATGAACTCGAGCTATTCCCACGAGAAGGAGGTTATCTGCGAATCCCTGCTTGTTGTTTCAAACTGTATTGATTCCGATGTTTTCGTTTGCGATAATGAGGGAAAAATCATTCTTTGCAAGGAGCAGGTCGGAATGAATCCCTATTATGATGCGTCAATGGTCTGCGAGGAACACGAAACCTTCAAGATTGACGACAGTCTGATTCAAAGGGTATATGAGGATTCAAGCGCTGTTGCAAGAATGAATATAAACGGCGAGGAATGCTACGTTGTCGGAACTGCAATTGTTGCCCCAACATATTCTCAGGGCTCGAATGATATTATCGGTTCGGTTTTCGCAATTGTAAATTCGGGAACAAACGAGCTTGTTAACGCTGTTATAAGAATTTTTGTGAGCGTTGCCGTTTTATGTCTGATTGCAGGATTCATTATGATTTGGGTTTTAACCAAACGAATGGTAACGCCGCTTCAGCAGATGAGCGCAGCGGCAAAGCGTTTTGCTCTCGGCGATTTCTCTTATAGGGTTAAAATAAACAGCAATGATGAGCTTGCCGACCTCGGCTATGCCTTCAATGATATGGCGGACGCGCTCGATAAGCTTGAAAATTCAAGGCGTTCGTTCGTTGCGAATGTTTCCCATGAGCTTAAAACCCCGATGACCTCGATTGCAGGCTTTATTGACGGTATACTCGACGGAACCATTCCGAGGGAAAAGCAGGATTACTATCTTAAAATAGTGAGCGACGAGGTAAGACGACTTTCGCGCCTTGTTGTTGCTATGCTTAATATGAGCAAGATGGAATCGGGCGACTTTGAAATGAAGCCCAAGAACTATAATATAACCGACCAGATTATTCATATTCTTTTAACCTTTGAACAAGAGATTGAGAAAAAGAATATTGAGGTGAGAGGGCTTGATAAGGTTAAGCCGTGCCGTGTTTTGGCTGACACGGATATGATTTATCAGGTTGTTTATAACCTCTTTGATAATGCTGTTAAGTTTACAAATGAAAACGGATATATTGAGGTATCTCTGAAAGAACTCGGCGATTTCGTTCAGGTTTCAATCAAAAACAGCGGCGACGGAATTAACAAAACCGAGCTTTCAAGGATATTCGAGAGATTTTATAAGGTTGATAAGTCCAGAAGTCTTGATGCAAAGGGCGCAGGACTCGGACTATATATAGTAAAAATGATGGTTGAAATGCACGGCGGCAGGATTTACGCTAAATCCGACAGTGCAAGCGAAGCTGAATTTGTTTTCACGCTTCCCAAAGCCAGGTAAAAGGAGTAACAAACTATGGACGATTATTTCAACAATTCGGGCAACGCTCCCGAAGAACAAAACAATCAGGGCGGTAACTTCTATGTTCCGCCTGCAAAAAACGACGAAAACCCCTATTCTTCGCAGAATTATTATCAGCCGCCTGTTTATTCGGGGCAGTTTCAGGGGAACAGTATGAATATGCCCCCGTATCAGGCGCCGAAGAAGAAAAAGAACAAAGCGCTGACATGGATAATTGTTTTAATCTGCGTTTGCGCGTTTGTCGGAATTGCAGGAGTTGCAGTTTCAGTGGGTTTGCTCGGAACTGATTTTATTAATTCTTCAGAAACAAACCAGTCGCAACAGCAGGAGGACGAAGACGAGGTTGATGATTCCGCTTCAGCCAATGTTGTTTCAAGTGATGAAGCCGCTAAAAAAGACAGCGACGGAAATCTGACAGCAGCAGGCGTTGCCGAAAAATCAAAGGGCTCCTGCGTTGGCATAACCGTTTATACCCAGCAGAGCGCATACAGTTATTTCTATAACTACGGTCAGTCCTCTGATTCAAGCGAAAAGGTTGCGTCGGGCGAGGGCTCGGGCGTTATTATGAGCGAGTCTAACGGAAAAACATATATCATAACCTGCGCTCATGTTATTGCAGACGGAAGCTCTTTCACCGTAACCCTTGATAACGATAAGGAATACGAGGCAACTCTTGTCGGATATGACAGCCAGACCGATATCGGCGTTCTTTCAATCAAGGCAACAGGGCTTCAGGTTGCCGAGTTTGGCGACAGCAAGGATATAGAGGTTGGCGAGGATTGCATTGCAATCGGATGTCCCGGCGGACTTACCTTTAAAAACAGCGTAACAAAGGGTATTGTTTCTGCGCTTGATGTTCCCGTTTCTTCGCAAATCGGCTATAACAACGAATGTATTCAGGTTGATGCTGCAATCAATCCCGGCAACTCGGGCGGCGCGCTCTTTAATATGCAGGGTCAGGTTATCGGAATAAACTCTTCAAAAATTGCTTCAACCGAGTATGAGGGAATGGGCTTTGCCGTTCCGAGCAACACAGCGGTTGAAACTGCAAATTCGCTTATCAAAAACGGCTATGTTGCAGGAAGAGCGAAAATCGGTATTGAGTATAACACTCTTGCAAACTATAACAGCGCTTCGGCAATTCTCAGCGAGCTTGAAAAACAGGGCTTCAAGAATGCAGAGGGAACTATGGTTATCCAGACCATCAGCGATGATTCCGACCTTAAAAACAGCGATGTCAAGCAGTATGATATGATTGTTGCAATTGACGGAAAAACGCTTACCTCGGTTGACGTTATGACCTCGGCACTTTCAAAGAAAAAGCCGGGCAACACCGTCACACTGACGATGGCGCGAATCCAAAACAATTCGCTTAAAACCTTTGAGGTTAAATGTAAATTAATTGAATCAAAAGAATAAATAAAAGCGACCTTTGGGTCGCTTTTATTAGTTGCGAGTTGCGAGCCCCGAGTTCCGAGTTGTCGGGCGACACATTCGCGCTTGATTATAACGGGACGTCGAGGGCGCCGTCCCCT
>JAFUZY010000075.1 GCA_017476375.1 Eubacterium sp. | reverse complement strand
TGATTATTTCAGCGTGTAGACAAACCTAAGAAACAAGGTCTACACGCTGGCAGACTTTCGAGAAAGGTGCAGAATTTTGTTTTCTTGCGAACTTTGCTGTACGATGGTACCGCTTGTTCGCAAAAAACAAAAAACGCAAAACCCCTTGCAAATTCGATATTTGCAAGGGGTTTAATATGGTATAAGTCATTGTGTTAATTTTTGGTGGACAATATCCGCCCCTACGAGCAAATGTCATAATTATTTATTCTCGGCGTGGTTATGCACTTTATCGACAGTCTGAAAGAATCAGGGAAGGGGTCAGACCCCTTCCCTGATTTTTTATTATGCCTCAATAAAGGCTCTTTTCTCATTATCCGAAAGTGAGTTAAAGTATTCAATAACGGCTTTATTTGCGTTTCGTCTTGCCCTGTTATATGACCTGAAATCAGTATCGTTTTCTTTGAGCGAAAGCTTTTGAATGTTTTCAGTTAAATCAACACGGTAGAAGGTAACATTTGCAAGCTCTTTTTTCGCCTTGTCGGCAATCTTTTCGTCCTCATTCTTTGTAAGCTCAACAAGTGACGGAACAGCACTGTCGCTCATCCATGCAATCGCCTCAACATCAAGCGTTTCAAGCTTGCCCGAGGTGTAGGCGTTAATATTATAATCAGCGGCAATTCGGTCTATATCCGAGAAGGTGAGCGCAATAAATATAACCGAGCAGATTATAATAATCGGCTGCATATATTTAACCTTCGGCGCAAAAATATGAAGAATGAAAAATGCTATAACAACGCCAATCATCAGCATAAATGCGCTTACTAAAATGCGGTTAACCGAAAGCCCGTAGGTCTGTATATTCAGTCTCATTTTCTGCATTGCAACAACTAAAAGTAAAACAGAAAACATTGAAATGAAAACCGAAAGCACCTTGATGAATACGGGGAGTTTCTTATTCTTTCGCTCAGAAAAAACTGAAACGAGTGAAACAACTGCAAGGTTAATAACGCAAATTGCAAACATCTCATAAAATCCTCTTCTTGCAAATGCGCTTGCCGAATGGGTGTAGCCCTCGGGGAGAATACCCTTGAATGCGCTGAAGAAATAAGCAAGCTGCGAGAATAGATAAACAAGGTATGTTATCGAAATCGCCGACAGGAACGACGCACAAAGTGCTGAAGGAAAGCTTTTCGCCTGCGATTTTGTATTTTTGTTTTCAGGCTTTTCATTTCTCTTTCTTGCAAAAAGATATGAATAGAAAAACGGAAGCAAAACAGCCGCTATCAGAAGCTCAACAAGATATATTCCTATGTTTTCAAATATCGAGCTGATAAGTCCCTCAAAAGCCGCATCAGAGCTGACAAGAAGCGGAATAACAACGGCAAGAACGGGAATGGAAATAAGAACACCCAAAAGTATTGAAAGTCCCTTTTTGTTGCTTTTAGCCCCTGCCTTTATACTGCCGAAAACATTTTCAAGATTTTCAAACGGCGCGGCGATTGTTTTCATAAATAAATCAAGAAGCATTTTATAGCTGCCTGTGATTTTTGAAAGTCCTGAGCTTATTCCAAGGCAGTATACTGCATAGAGGAAAAGAATAACAAGAATCGAAATAGGTTTCAGAAATTCGTTGTTAAAGAGTGAATTTGCGATGCTGAGAATAAGGGATAGCACTCCGCAGATTATCGCAAAAATCTTGTTCTGAGCGTCTTTTCTATATATAAACGCAGTTGATATTGCAAAAATTATTGCATATGAAATTGTAAATCCAAGCGAAAAGCCGTGAAACAGTGAAAAATCAACAAATATAAACAGCCCGAAGAGTATAATGAATATAAAGCTGTTTTCCTTTTTTGAAAGCGGAGTATATTCCTTTTTCGGCGGTGCAGTATACGGAACAAAATATGCTCCCTGCTGATTCTGATTTTCGGGAATTTTATTATCCATAACTAATCCTCCCTGTATTCAATTATATCTGCCGGCTGACAATCAAGCTCTCGGCAAATTGCCTCAAGAGTTGAAAAGCGGATTGCCCTTGCCTTGCCTGTTTTAAGTATTGAAAGATTCGCCTGAGTGATTCCGATTCGGTTTGCAAGCTCAAGCGAGCTCATCTTGCGTTTTGCAAGCATAACATCTAAATTAATAACTATCATCTAAACCACCAAATCATTATCCTCTTTAATTTCGATTGCCTTCTTTATAACATTTCTGACCACTCTTATAACCAGCGCAACAAACGCCTCGCCCATCGCAAGAAGAACAACCGTTTCAATGGATTTATAAATCAGAGCGATGATTATATACGAAATCAAGCCCACCGCTGCAGCATATAAACAGCAGTAGCAGATTGTATCAAGCAGCTTTGTATTTTTCTTGTCAAAGACAATGTCTTTTAGTATGTTGCCCATTATCTTATCAAGGCAGATAAGAGCCGCGTATCCCGCAGGAACAACCGCATAAAACGGGTAAATAAGATATTTTCCATGCGTTGCAATCATAACGAAGAACAAGGGATTTCCCTCTTTAACCCTCATTAAAAACGGAAATGCAATAACCGCCCCAAGCAGCAGAAAATAGCATATCCTTATAACAATCTGACACATTGTTGTTGATTTTTTATCCATAATATCTCCCTTTCAAATGTATCAGGGGTCTGACCCCATATACATTTTTATTTTTATAATCTAAAGCTTTCTTTAATAAACTCCCTCAGATCTTCTTCATCGTTATTAGCGCCAAAGCAATCCCGGTCCTGATTAGAATGATCAGAATGTGAAAGAAATGCAATCTTGTTTTCTTTATCGTTAAAACCAACAGAGATTATTACTATAAAGCAAAAAGAAAAGCCAACCCTTTCCTTTTCATTTCCTCACCTCTAACCAATATATACCACTATAATTATTGTTTGTCAATAATTTTTTATCATTTTTCAAAAAAATATTCACCAAAAAATCAAGAATGGGGTCTGACCCCTTTCTTGATTTTTTTAGAGGATGAATAATAAAAAAGGATGACGAAGCATCCTTTTTTATCTTGATAATAATGCATATCTGAATGGAGGAAGAGTTATTTTACCGCCTTTTGAGCTTTCACCGAAGATGGCGTATGAGTTATCCCACTCCCATCCTATTTCAATTTCCTGCGCTTCATCTCCGAGATTTACCGCAACAATAACCTCGTTACCTTCGCTCACTCTTTTATAGGCAAGAGTTTTATGACCGCAGTTAACGGGAATAAACTCGCCGTCAACAAATGCCGTGCAGCCCTTTCTTATTTCGCCGAGACGCCTATACCATCTGAGAAGCTCCTCGTTAACATTGTCCCAGCTCATACATGCCCTGTTGAACGGGTCCTTCATACCCTGCATACCAATTTCATCGCCGTAGTAAATTGAAGGAACGCCCGGCAAAGTGAACTGAACGAGTGAGGCAATTTTCATCATTGAAACGCCTCTAAGATAATCCTCGTCGCTGAGCTTATTATGCTCATGCTGCCATTCCCTGCCGTGACCCTCGCAGTCATCGCCTGCAAGTCGGGTTATCGCTCTTTCTGTATCGTGGGTTCCGATATGGTTCATAAGGATATGAAGAGCCTCGGGCGGATAGTTTTCGATAATGCCCAGAACCTCATCGAAAAATGCCTCTGCATTACGGAAGCGAACAAGGTTTAGCACAGCGTCTGCAAAAGGATAGTTCATAACCGAATCGAGCTGCTTGCCGAGAAGATACCTTCTTCTGACCGAATATGCTGTTTTATTTGTTGCATCCTCCCAGACCTCGCCGATAATAACCGCATCATCATCCTCAGCCTTAACGGCACGCCTTAAATCATCGAGGAAAACATCGGGAAGCTCATCGGCAACATCAAGTCGCCAGCCCTTTATTCCGCACCTCATCCATTTTCTTAAAATACCGTTTTCGGAGCAGATGTATTTTCTGTATTCCTCATTTTCCTCAATAACCTCGGGCAAAAGCTTTATGCCCCACCATGACTGATAGTCGTTTGGATAATCTATGAATTTATACCACGAATAATACGGGCTACTCTTTGAGTTGAACGCACCCACACTATCGTAGTTATTAAACATATTAAAATACTTGCTATCACAGCCTGTATGGCTGAAAACACCGTCAAGAATTATTGAAATACCGCGTTTTTCTGCTTCCTTGCAGAGAGATTTCAAATCCTCCTCCGTGCCAAGCAGCGGGTCTATTTTTTCATAATCGGCAGTATCGTATCTGTGGTTTGAATTAGCTTCAAAAATAGGATTGAGATAGATGCAGGAAACGCCAAGCTCGCTTATATAATCGAGCTTTTTTTCGATTCCCTTTAGGTCGCCGCCGAAATAATCATTATTCCAGATGCCGTTCATCTGCTCTTCTTTCCAAAACGGCTCCTCGCCCCATTTTCTCATTATTCTTGAGGGTCGGACATTCTCTTTTTTCTCGCCTGAATTATAAAATCTGTCGGGGAAAATCTGGTAAATTATTCCGCCCTTGAGCCAGCTCGGAGTTTTGAAATCGGCATCATAAACAGTCTGCTGAAACTCACCTGCATCTGCAACAATATCGCCGATTCCCCTGCCGGTATTCTTTATAAAGTTTTTTCCCCAGGGAGTGTCAAGCTCAAAGTGATACCAATATACGCCCGAGGTTGTTGCAGAAAAATGAACCTCCCATTTTTCTCTGTCGAAGCCAATCATTCCTGCCCAGAACATCTCGTATGAAACGGAGTCCTCGCCATCCTTGGTAACACAAAGAACAGCCCTTGAGCAGCTCATGGAGCGAGGAAGATAAATACAAAGCTTAACCTCCTCGTTAACTCTGATTGCACAAAGGCGGGATTTATGTTCAATTTTGCGGGAATTAAAGTATGACATAGTTATTAGTTGTTGGTGGTTAGTTGTTAGTTAGGATTAAATAGTGGATAGTAACGATAACTATCCACTATCAGCTAATTATAACAACTTATTTGTTTTTCTTGGTTGTTCTTTTTGTTGCACGCTTTGGAGCTGATTTCTTTGCAGGAGCTTCCTTTTTAGCAGGAGCAGCCTTCTTCTCGTCAGTATCCTCCATAACAACGGGCTTTGTGTGCCAGATGCGGTTTGCATAGTCCATAATAGAACGGTCTGCGCTGAAAACGCCGGCGCCGCTGATGTTCATAAGTGACATTCTTGCAAAGCCTTCTCTGTCTTTATAAGCCTTTGAAACATTCTGCTGTGCCTTCTGATAGTCGGCAAAGTCAGCGAGCGCCATATACTGGTCAACATTTTTGAGTGAGGAAACAACCTCGTCGAAGCGTTTTCCGTCTATGCCTGCTGCAATGAAATCAATTGCATTTCTGAGAACTTCGTTATTATTATAATAATTCATCGGATAGTAGCCGTTTCTTGAAAGGTCTTCAACCTCAGGAGTTTTCATACCGAAGATGAAGATGTTATCCTTTCCGACTGCATCATAAATTTCAACATTTGCACCATCGAGAGTTCCGAGAGTTAACGCACCGTTGAGCATAAGCTTCATATTACCTGTTCCCGACGCCTCGGTTCCTGCAAGTGAAATCTGCTCGGAAATATCGGCAGCCGGCATAAGAAGCTCTGCAAGAGAAACGCTGTAATCCTCCATGAAAATAACCTTAAGCTTTGAGTTAACATCCTCATCGTTGTTGATAAGGTTTGAAAGAGAATCAATAAGCTGAATGAGCTTCTTTGCCATAAAGTAGCCCGGAGCCGCCTTAGCTGCAAAGATATATGTTTTCGGGAAGAAATCTGCGTTCGGGTTTGCCTTGAGCATCCGGTATTCAGCAATGATGTTGAGAATGTTGAGCTGCTGGCGCTTGTATTCATGCATTCTCTTAACCTGAACATCAAAGATAGAGTTGGGGTCGATTTCAACGCCCATTTTCTTCTTTACTACCTTGGCAAAACGAACCTTGTTTTCATATTTAATCTCATTAAGCTTTTCAAGAACCTTCTTATCGTCCTTGAACTCTCTGAGTTTAAGAAGCTCGTCTGACTGAGTGATAAACTTATCTCCGATAAGCTCGGTAATAAACTCGGTAAGCTTCGGGTTTGCCTGGCAAATCCATCTTCTGAAAGCGATACCATTTGTTACATTGCAGAACTTTTCAGGAGTTAAGTTATAGAAATCCTTGAAAATAGTGTCCTTCAGAATCTCACTGTGAAGAGCGGAAACGCCGTTAACACTGTGGGAACCTGCAACACAGAGATTTGCCATACGAACAATTCCGCCGGATATGATTGCCATTCTTTCAACTCTGTCGGCATCGCTTGTTGCAGACCATACATATGCTCTGAAACGGTTGTCAATCTCTTTAGTTATCTGATAAATACGGGGAAGAAGTCTTGAATAAAGCTCTTCGCTCCAGCATTCAAGGGCTTCTTTCATAACCGTGTGGTTGGTGTATGCAACGGTTCTTGTTACGATTGACCATGCCGGATCCCAGTCGTATCCGCATTCATCAAGCATAATTCTCATAAGCTCGGGGATAACCATTGTGGGATGAGTGTCGTTAACATGGATTGCAATCTTCTCAGGAAGATTATCAAGAGTGCCGTACTGAGTTAAGTGGCGCTGAATAATATCCTGAACTGATGCAGAAACAAGGAAATACTGCTGACGGAGTCTGAGTGATTTTCCTTCCGGTGTTTGGTCATCGGGATAAACAACCTTTGAAATAGCGTCAGCCATTGCGGTTTCTTCAAGAGCCTTGATATATTCTCCGCGTCTGAAAGCTTCATAATCGAACTCAGGCTTTTTTGCGCTCCAGAGTCTGAGTCTTGCAATACCGTTGCCCTTACCTGAAACATACATATCACACGGAACAGCGGTTATAATATTTGCTCCAACATGGTCAATTTGATGATAATCGCCGTCCCAGCTTTCTTCAATTTTTCCGCCGAAATAGATTTTTCTTGACCTCTCGTTTCTCGGAACAAGCCAAACCTCGCCGCTTGGAAGCCATAAATCGGGAAGCTCGGTCTGCCAGCCGTCAACAAGCTTCTGCTTAAATATACCTGCTTCGTATTTGATTGAATAACCCATTGATTCAAAACCGTTTGTTGCAAGTCCGTCAAGATAGCAGGCAGCAAGTCTGCCGAGACCGCCGTTACCGAGACCTGCGTCTCTTTCGATTTCAAAAAGGTTATCAAGTTTAACATCCATTGAAGCAAGCGCCTTTTCAAAAACATCAATGAAACCGAGGTTATACATATTGTTTTTGAGCGACCTGCCCATCAGAAATTCCATACTGAGATAGTAGATTTTCTTTGAATCCTGCTTCTTTGCCGCCTTTCTGAAAGCAACATTCATTTCCGCCATCTTATCACGGGTTATCATTGAAACAGCGCTGTAAAACTGCTCATCGGTTGCATTCTCGGGAGAAACTCCGAAATAGTGAGAAAGCTTATCCGTTATGAGTGTTTTTGCTTGCTGCGTTGTTAATGTATTTTTCATACAAATCCTCCAAATTATATTCATCAAATCAATGATTTTATTTGTTTGTTTTGTTTATTATATACTAAAATCGTACCATATGCAACACTAATATACATATACTATGATTTTTTTAATTTCCTAAAAAACTTACCTAAAAGTAATTCAAACAGCTCCTTAATCGGTTTTATGTTAAGAAGAAGCATAACAACAACAAGAACCGCTTGCGTTGCATACATTATTATACCCTTTTTATACATAAGCATTATAGCGCATTGCATTGCAAGAATGGCAATTTCTGCAATAATTAAAGGAGTTTTAAACTTGATTCTAACATATCTTCTCGTGTTTATTCCGCGGGATGTGAAAACAACTATGAAAGAAATAACCGTTGCAATCGCCGCACCGTTAGCAGCAAGTCTCGGAATTAATATAAGATTCAAAACGATATTTGTCAGCGCACCCGAAAGAGCGGTTACCATTGCCATTACGCTCTTCTTTTCCGCCATATAAACGGAAGCGAGGAAATTAACAAGGCAGCTCATTGAGGTTGCAATAACAAGAATCGGAACATAGTGCCAGGAATCATAGAACTTCGGCGATACAAGAATTTTCGTGAACAGCTGACAAAGCAGAATAAGCATTGACGCAGTTGCAAAAATCCCGCCGCTGTATACTCTGAACACCTTTGTGAAAAATTCAGCCCTGCCCTCGTTATCATATTCATCAACAGCGGAAAGCTGCCATGCGTCAATGAAAATCGAGGAGAACATAATGATGAAATTCGGGATTTTTGAAGCCGCAGTATACAGTCCGTTAGCCGAGGAATCAATGAAATAGGTAACCATATATCTATCTGAAACATTGATAACCCACCAGAGAATAATGGTTGGCATAAGCGGAATGGAATACTTGAGCATATCAAGCTTGAGCCCCGTTTGAATCTTGCCGACGGAAACGAAGCGCCAGAGTTTCTGAGTTACAAAGAAGAAAATAATTGAGCAAGCGTCGGAGGCGATAATCGCAGTTATATAGCCGACAACACCGAGATGAAGCGGGCCAAGGAATAACAGAGTAAACAAAAGTGTTGTTGCAGTTGCAATAATTCCGTCGATTGCAAAGGTTTTAACATGCCCCATTCCGCGAACAAACTGCTGGCATAGCTGGCGTGTTCCCGAAACAAGAACAAAAGCATAGATTAAAATAATATAATCGCCGAGCCTGAAATCATTAATCTGCAGACGGCTTAAGGGATACCAGAAAAGAAGAAATACCAAAAATCCCTGAATCGTTGTTCTGATTCCAACGGTAAAAACCTCACGGTTATCAGCCGCCTTATCAAGCGCAAATCTGAGAACAGCGCTGTTTATCTGAAGAAAAACTATCGGAATCAAAACATTTGCAGTCTGCTGAACAAGGTCTGCAGCTCCGTATTCGCCCGTTTGCATCATTCTTGTTACAAACGGCATAAGAAGGAAGCTGAGAACCTTTGACGAAAAGGTTCCGATTGCAAATATCAATGTGTTTGTCGCTAACTTTTTGTATTTATCCATGATTACTCCGTAATAATTATGAATTATGAATTATGAGTTATGAATTGAGGGTGGACGCTGTCCACACCTAATTATTAATAGCCGTCTGTACTTTAAGGTCGTTCCCTTTACAGCACACGGGGACATTCCTCCGCCGAACCTGTTTTATTTGAATTGCGCTCGGAGGTTTGTCCCCATGGCGAGCGAAGATTAATAACTCCATTTGGAGTTATTAAATTTCATAACGTTAGTTGATGAAGTTAAATTCGAGCTTGCTTTATAATTTCCGTCGCCTATGATGAAATCGTATTCACCGCCGTGATAAAAATTAACGCCATCGTCGCTCTCGCTTAGCTTATCGCTTTTAAGCATCGTTTTTTCCTTTTTGCTGTTCATATTATATTCTTTTAAAATCAACTTATTATCCTTGAAATCAAAATAGAATAATCTGTTTTTATCAGCAACGGGATATCCGATATTCGTGTTTGTTTTTGCAAGCTCAAAGGTTTTTTCGCTGCCGAATTTCTGACGGACTATAAAATGCCCTTCTCCGCCTTCGGCGTCTCTTTTTATATAGTAGAGAAAACCGTTTTCCATAACGAAATTAACTGCAAACTTATCTGTTTCGTTTTCTCTGAAATATGCCGCCCTTTCGCTTGCTTTGTTGTCGATTGTTAAAAACTCAAGCTCGTTCCCCTCACGAACCGAGAAGAATACCCTGCTCTTTGATATGCCGATAAGCTCAAGCTCGTTATCTGCCGCATAGTAAAGCGTTGTCGGCTCAAGCTGCTTGACATCCATAACGCAAAGGGCGTTTTCGGTTGTTATATAGTAAACAAGAGAATCGTAAACAAAAGCGAATTTTGCATTTTTTGCAACTGTTTTCGGCTTTGAGGTTCCCTTTTGGAGCTTTTTAAGTTCAGAAGAGTTTTCATCAATAAAAGAGATATAATCCCCTCTTAGATTAATTGAGGAAAGAGAATGGTCTGTTTTATAGATATTGCTGTAATTCTCGCTTGATGGCGAAAAACGATAGATTCCCTTTCCGTCAACAATGTGATAGATATATGAGCCGTCGTTCCCAACCTTTCCGCCGTTTAAAAGATTTCCTATGAAATTTCCCTGCTTAGAGTATTCAAGGTCAAACTCACTGTCCTCAAGATAATTCATCATCTTTAGGGTGGGGGTTGGTTTGGTTGTTTGCTCGGTTGTTGCCTGTTCGGTTGTTGTGCGTTTCAAAACATTCTCTTCAATAAACGAAACCGCTCTTTCGGGAAGAAGGCTTGTTAAATCATAATCGGGAACAAGAATTTTTATTGTTGCAACAAATGAAGCAAGCGCCGCAACAAGCATAGCGATTATAAGAACAATCCACTTCCCTGCGCTCATTTTTTTACTTTTCTTTTTCTTCCCCGGGCGCTTATTTTTGCCCTGCTTTTCATCATCAAAATAATTGTTTTTCATTCTCTTATTTGTCCGTTTCCGTAAATCAGATATTTTGTTGAGGTTAGCTGTTCAATACCCATCGGACCTCTTGCATGAAGCTTTTGCGTGGAAATTCCGATTTCAGCTCCGAGACCAAACTCGCCGCCGTCGGTAAACCTTGTTGAAGCGTTAACATAAACAGAGGAAGAATCAATGCACTGCATAAATTTTCTTGCGTTTTCCTCGTTGCCCGTTATTATCGCTTCGCTGTGACCCGTTGAATGAGCATTGATGTGTTCAATCGCCTCATCAAGAGAATAAACGGTTTTAACGCTGATAATATAGTCGAGATACTCTGTAAAATAGTCCTCTTCGCTTGCTTCTTTAATTGACGGGCAAACGATTTTTGCAACTCTGTCGCCCCTTATTTCAACATTCTTTTCATCAAGCCTTGACTTGATAACCGGCAACGCCTTTTCAATGACCTTGTTGTGAATAACAAGGCTTTCACAGGCATTGCAAACGCTTATTCTCTGAGTTTTCGCGTTAAAAATTATATCGGCAGCCATTTCTATATCGGCGCTCTCGTCAACATATATGTGACAGTTACCCGAACCCGTTTCAATAACGGGAACCTTTGAATTATCAACAACGGCTTTGATAAGTCCCCTTCCGCCTCTCGGAATGAGGCAGTCGAGATATTCGCGCATTTCCATCATATCATTTGCGCTCTTGCGTGATGTGTCGCAAACGAGCTGAATTACCTCTTTAGGAAAGCCGGCTTTTTCAATAGCCTCCTGCATAACGGAACAGATTGCAATATTGGAATTTATTGCCTCTTTTCCGCCTCGAAGTATAACTGCGTTTGAGCTTTTAAGACAGAGAGCAGCCGCATCTGCGGTTACATTCGGACGAGCCTCATAGATTATTCCGATAACGCCAAGAGGAACTGTTATTTTTCTAATCTTGAGTCCGTTTTCTTTTTCGTATTCATAAACGGTTTTGCCGCAGGGCTCGGGCAATGAGGCAACCTGCAAAACGCCGTCAGCAATAGCCTTTATGCGATTCTCATCAAGCATAAGACGGTCGAGCAAACCGTCGTTTAATCCGTTTTCCCTGCCTGCTACAAGGTCTTTTTTATTCTCATTGATAATATAATCAATATTATCCAACAGACCCTTTGCTATATTCCCCAGCGCATTGTTTTTATCCTCGGCACTGACCATTGATAAAAATCCCTGAGTTTTTCTTGCATTTATCCCTAATTCCTTAACCGTCATCATATCACCTATAATCGGGTGTGGGCAGAGCCCACCCTCAATTCTTCATTCTTAACTCCTAATTCTTAATTCTTATTCGGGTGGGGGCAGCGCCCACCCTCAATTCTTCATTCTTAACTCTTAATTATTAATTCTTATT
>JAFUZY010000074.1 GCA_017476375.1 Eubacterium sp. | reverse complement strand
TATGCATTTTGCATTTTCGCACAGGGGACAGACCCCTGTGCGAAAATGGCTAAAAAAGCAGTGCAAAAACGCACAAAATTGGCTCTATTACTTAATCACACAGGGGTCTGTCCCCTGAGCGAATTCTAACCACGAGCCACGCATAACTTATTGTTTGAGCGTAGCGAGTAAACCGAAATGCCGAAGGCAAATAATGCCAACGGCAATTCACGCGATTTATCGCAATTCATTCAGCAGTGCGATGCGCGTTCCCTCAAATCAATGGGGACATTCCTCGCCCTAACCGAACCACTTTTATTAGATTTGCACAGAGGTGTGTCCCCTTGATTTGATTGTTGGACTAACCGGCTGATTGAAGGAGGTTGCCTTCACTTTCGCCTGCCGATGGTGCAGTAAAGAGGGAGCGTCTATTCGTCCGCCATGGGGACGCACCTCCGAACGCAATTCAAGGAAGAACGGTGCTTGGCGAGGAACGTCCCCGTGTGCTGTTGAGGGAACGACCAAATATCGCACAGGGGACAGACCCCTGTGCGATTAAGTAATAGAGCCAAATTTATGCGTTTTTACCCTGCTTTTTTAGCGATTTTCACACAGGGGTCTGTCCCCTGTGCGACAATGAAAAATGCAAAATGCATTATGCATTTATATAATCGGGTGCGGGTGTCCCGCCCGAAATTCTTAATTCTTAAATCTTAACTCTTAATTCGCGCAGCGCGGCGCAGCGCCTGTCCCCTGTACCTCTAAATATAAAAACTCTTTGAGGTTTTCTCAAAGAGTTTATTTTTTTAAAAATTATCTAACAACGATTTATAAAATTCGCAATAATCTGAGCGTTTTTCATCGGTAAATGCCATTGCCGCTCTCGGGTGGCGGTTGAGCTGACCCGTAAACATATACTGCAAATCAAATCCCCATGTTATTCCGCTTTCCCTCAGGGGAATCATATGTTTTTCAATGAAACTGAGTATTCCGTAGAGATTATACTTCGGATTTTTTAAGAAGCCGAGAAGAAGCTCCATTTGGCAGTTGCCTGCGCCCCTTCCCATTCCCATTGCGGTTGCATCAAGATACGAAATTCCGTAGGAAAGCATTTCAATCGTGTTTGCAAAGGCGAGATTCTGATTGTTGTGGGCATGGAAGCCAACCTTCTTGTTTGCCCTTTCGGCATAAGCATAGTATTTTTTTGCAAGCTCGCCCGCATTTTCGGGATAGAGAGAGCCGTAGCTGTCAACAAGATAGATAACATCAACATTTGAGTTGCAAAGCATTTCGAGCGCGTCATCAATCTGGTCGGTTCCTGCCTGGGAAATCGCCATAATATTGCAGCTTGTTTCATAACCGAGGCTGTGAAAATGCTCAACCATTTCAATTGCCGCAGGAATCTGGTGGATATAACACGCAACGCGGACTAAATCAATAACGCTTTCGCTTTTCGGAAGAAAATCGGTTTTGAAATCGCATCTTCCGACATCCGCCATAACCGCTATTTTCATATCCGAAATATTATCGCCGACAATTGCACGCAAATCCTCTTCCTCGCAGAATTTCCATTTGCCGAATTTTTCGGGGTCAAACATTGTTTTGCTCGCCTTGTAGCCGAATTCCATATAGTCAATTCCGCTTTTTATATTTGTTTTATAAAGCTCGCGAACAAATTCATCTGAAAATTCAAAATTATTGCAAAGTCCGCCGTCGCGATTAGTTGCATCAACAACCTTGATGTCGTCAAGAACGGACATTAAATTACCTTTTCTTCCGGACATTTTCTACCTCGTTTCACGCTTTAAAGCTTTTAAGTATTAAAGCGATTATAACATCTATAACATTATTTGTCAACAAATTTTTTATTGTTTGAGGCGAAGCCGAGTAACCTCAATTCGTAACTCGTAATTCGTAATTCGTAATTAATAAAGGGCTGCAATAACAGCCCTTTATTATATACATTATATATTTACTTTTATTCAGCTGCCTCATCAAGCGGAATCTCATGACCCGGAATACCGTGGCACTTCTTATATTTCTTTCCGCTTCCGCACGGACACGGGTCGTTTGGACCGATTTTCTTTTCCTTGCGGATTGTTACCTGCTTAGCATTTGAATCTGTTTCGCTTGAAGAGGTTGCGGTTACTCTTGCAACTGCTCTTCTCTGAACGTCCGCCTTATGACGAGGCATAAGGGTTAACATCATCTTTGCAGTATCCTCGCGGATTGCAGCGGTCATTTCGCTGAACATATCGTATGATTCCTCGCGATATGCAACAACGGGGTCTCTCTGAGCATATGCTCTGAGATGGATGCCCTTCTTAAGCTCTTCCATAGCGTCAATATGGTCCATCCAATAGGTGTCAACGTTTCTGAGAAGAATCATTCTTTCAAAGTCGCCGAACATCTCGTCGCCGAGGATTGCTCTCTTTTCTTCAAGGCGTTTTCTTCCTCTTGCCTGAAGAGTTTCGATTGTGTCTGTTATATCAAGCTCTTCAAGGTCGTTGAAATCATCGTCGGTGCAGATTAACCAATTCTTATACTTCTCTTTAAGTCCTTCAACATTCCAGTCTTCCTTGCTTTCGCCCGAGAAATACATTTCAACTGTTTCCTGAATGTTCTGGTCGAGCATCTTAAGGATTGTATCTGTTAAATCAAGTCCGTCAAGAACCTGGTCTCTCTGAGAATAGATAAGCTCTCTCTGGCGGTTCATAACGTCATCATACTGAAGAGTGTTCTTTCTGATACCGAAGTTTCTGCCCTCAACCTTCTTCTGCGAGGATTCAACGGTTCTTGAGATGAACTTTGATTCGATTGGCATATTCTCGTCGTCGGTGAGCTTAGCCATCATAGCCTGCATTCTGTCGCCGCCGAAAAGACGCATTAAGTCGTCTTCGCATGAGAGATAGAACTGGCTTACGCCTGGGTCGCCCTGACGACCTGAACGTCCTCTGAGCTGGTTGTCAATACGGCGTGCGTCGTGGCGCTCTGTTCCGAGGATGAATAAGCCGCCTGCTTCGCGAACCTTGTCTGCCTCTTCCTTTATTTCTTCCTTAAACTGAGCCTCAAGCTCGATAAAGGTTTTTCTTGCATTGATGATTTCTTCATCATCTGTTTCCGCAAAGCCCGTTGCTTCAGCGATGAGGTCGTTTGTGAACTTCATCTTCTTCATCTGAGCCTTTGCAAGAAATTCAGCGTTACCTCCGAGCATAATATCGGTACCACGGCCTGCCATATTTGTTGCGATTGTTACGGCGCCGAACTTACCTGCCTGAGCGATAATCTCTGCTTCCTTCTCGTGGTTCTTTGCATTAAGAACGTTATGCTCGATATGTTCTTTTTTGAGAAGTTTTGAAAGATGCTCACTCTTTTCAATGCTTATCGTACCAACAAGAACAGGCTGTCCCTTTTCGTGGCACTCTTTAATCTGCTCGATAACATTGTGGTACTTGCCCTTTTCTGTCTGGAAAATAACATCGGGTCTGTCGTCACGAATCATCGGCTTGTTGGTTGGGATTTCAACAACGTCGAGCTTATAGATTTCGTCAAATTCGGGAGCCTCGGTTGCAGCAGTACCCGTCATACCGGAAAGCTTCTTATAAAGACGGAAGTAGTTCTGGAAGGTGATTGTTGCAAGGGTTTTGCTCTCGTGTTCAACCTTAACATTTTCCTTAGCTTCAAGAGCCTGATGAAGACCCTCGTTATATCTTCTTCCTTCCATAATACGGCCGGTGAACTCGTCAACGATTTTAACCTGACCGTCTTTAACAACGTAGTCGATATCCCTTGTCATAACGCCGTGAGCCTTGATAGCCTGGTCGATGTGGTGACGAAGAGTTGTGTTTTCAATATCCATAAGGTTGTCTACGCCAAAGAAGGTTTCAGCCTTTTCAACACCGCTTTTAAGAAGGGTTGCCGTTTTAGCCTTTTCGTCAACTACATAGTCGCCGTCATAGTTCTCTTCCGTGTCTTCCTTGTCGTCTGTTTTTGCAACCTTAACCATCTTTAACTGCTTTGCAAAAACATTTGCCTGGCGATAAAGGTCGGTTGACTGGTCGCCCTTACCGCTGATGATAAGGGGTGTTCTTGCCTCGTCGATAAGAATCGAGTCAACCTCGTCGACGATTGCAAAGATGTGGCCTCTTTGAACCTTCTGTTCTTTATACTGAACCATATTATCACGAAGATAGTCGAATCCCATCTCGTTGTTGGTTCCGTATGTTATATCGCAGTTATATGCCTCCTGGCGCTCTGCGTTGCTCTTTTCGTGAATGATGAGTCCAACGGTTAAGCCGAGGAAACGATAAACCTTGCCCATCCATTCAGAGTCACGCTTTGCAAGATAATCGTTAACGGTAACGATGTGAACGCCCTGACCTGTTAATGCATTTAAGTATGCGGGAAGGGTTGCAACAAGAGTTTTACCTTCACCTGTTTTCATTTCGGCAATTCTGCCCTGATGAAGAACAATACCGCCGATAAGCTGAACATCAAAATGACGAAGACCGATTACTCTGTCTGCAGCCTCACGGCATACGGCAAAGGCATCGGGAAGAATATCGTCAAGCGTTTCGCCCTCTGCAAGTCTGTTTTTAAGAAGCTGGGTCTGGGATGAAAGCTCCTTGTCGTCCATTGCGCTGTACTTATCAGCAAGCTCGTTGATTTTATCAACCGTTTTTTTAAGCTTTTTAACCTCTTTCTTGGAATAATCTCCGAAAAGAGCGTTAACAAATTTATTTGCCATTTATTTTTCACCTCATTAGGAAAATTTACATGTTTGATATATTAACATAGTTTATTTGTATTGTCAAATTATAATTATTTAATATATTACTGCTAAAGCGACGCCGAAAAGGTTTTCATTATTGCCCCGAGCGCGCCGCCCGAAACAGCATTTTCCGCCTCACCGTCAAATGAAAGAACAAGATTTTTCTTGCCTTTTTTAATATTTAGTGTTATCTTTGTTGAACCGTCCTGCATTTTTGCAGACGAAATATCCTCGGTGAGCCTTGAAAGATTGCTGTTGAGGAAATCCTCATCGTTCAGCTTTCCGAGAAGCTGAAAGCTCGTGTATGTTTCGCTGAGGTCCTTTGCAAAAGCCGACGCAATTTCGGATAATTCCCTGTTTTTAACAAAAACGGTTACGGCTGCATTTTCAACATCAATTGAATCAATTTCAATTGAAAGCTCTTCAAAGATAGCCCGACCGAGCTCCCCAAACTGCTTTTTGCCGTTTGAAACGGAAAGAATTTTAGAAAGAGTGTCGCTTTCAACATACTTTTTTAAATCGTCTTCATCAAAGGATTTGAGTGCTTTTTCAACTTTTAAAACAGTCTGCGTGATATTCTTCTCGTTTATTTCGGTTCCTCCGCTGCAGCCCGAAAGACTTATTGCAAGCAGAAAACAGAGAAAAATGCACATACTGTTTTTAGGCATATGTTTCATCAAGGCACCTCCTTTGACTTTAATATCCGTTTGCCGATATCTTTATTATTATATTATATAACCCCCACTCATTTCAAGCAGAATATTGATTTTAATAAAAAAAATAAATAAATTGCTTTTTTTAATCCTATATGGTATAATCAATCGAACTTGACCACTTTATATTGATATACTATGTGATTCAAAAGGTGTGAATATGAACGAGTTTTTTAAAAAATGGCTTGCGCCGACTAAGTTTAAGCGGCTTTTTGACATAATTTTTTCCTTTATGGCATTGATTATACTGTCACCGCTCTTTCTTGTTATCTGCACAATAATCTTCTTCACTCCCGACTGCAAGATTTTCTTCAGCCACGAAAGAAGGGGCAGAAAAGGCAAGCCCTTTAAAATCTATAAATTCCAGACAATGAAAAACTTTACTCCGAACTGCGCAACGGGCGAGCTTGAAAATCCCGAGCAGTATATAACCAAAATCGGAAGAATTTTAAGAAAAACAAGCTTGGATGAGCTTCCTCAGCTTTGGAACATTCTGAAAGGCGATATGAGCTTTGTTGGTCCGCGTCCGCTTATTTCAAGCGAGATAAGGATGCATCGCCTTCGTCTTGAATATGGGGTATACCGTTTTCGCCCGGGGCTTACGGGACTTGCTCAGATTAACGGACGAGACGACCTTTCAATCGTTAAGAAGGCTAAATATGACAAGGAATACTGCGATAACTGGAGCCTTAAGCTTGATTTGCAGATTCTTTTGAAATCCTTTGTTACTGTTGCAAGGCAGGAAGGCTTCCACGAAGGAAAATACCACAAGAGATAACATCCGTTTTCAACCGCCGTTTTTTTGACTGTTGAAAACTTAAAGCTATAAAAAATAATTTCTTTGGAGAGAAATAGCTATGGAAAGAAACTTTATTGACGGCTACACCGAGTGGCAGAGCAACCCCGAAATCGTTGAGGTTAACAGATTGCCTCAGCACGCAACCCTTATGCCGTATGAAAGCTTCGAGCAGGCAAAAAAAGCAGACCGCTATGCCTCCTCCTTCTGCAAGCTTCTTAACGGCAAGTGGAAATTCAAGCTCTATAAAAACTATGCCTACCGCCCGAGCGATTTTGCTCAGCCCCATTATGACGCACATAACTGGGACAGCGTTATTATCCCCTGCTCATGGCAGATGCAGGGCTATGACCAGGCGCAGTACTGCAACGTTCGCTATCCCTGGGAAACAAACGAGGATATCTGTCCGCCGAACGCACCGACTCTCCATAATCCCGTCGGCTGCTATCTTAAAAGAATACATATCAATGAGGCAGCTTTATCCAAGAGAATTGTTCTCTGCTTTGAAGGTGTTGAATCCGCTTTCTACCTTTATATAAACGGCGAAAGAATCGGATACAGCGAATCAACCTTCAACAGAGCCGAGTTTGATATAACAAAATACCTCGTCCCCGGCTCAAACGTTATCGGAGTTGAGGTTTATCGCTGGTGCACGGGAAGCTGGCTTGAGTGTCAGGATATGTGGCGCCTCGGCGGTATTTTCCGCGACGTTTACATCTATTCAACAGAAAAAGAATACATCCGCGATTTTGAAATTCAGGCTGAGCCCGATTCCTCTCTGCGCGACGGATATCTTAATGTAACCGTTAAAACAAACGGAGCATACGAGGGGCTTTCCATTGATATGAGCGTTATCGACAGCGAAGGAACGGTTGTTGCGCTCGATTCCCGGTATGCAAGCGAGGACCATATAACAAAGCTCAAGGCTATTGTAACAAGCGTTAAGCCCTGGAGCGCCGAGGACCCGAATTTATACACCGTTGTTCTAACCCTTAAAAACAACGGCTCTCCGATTGAATATGTTTCTGCAAGAACGGGCTTCAGAACAGTTGAAATCAAAGACGGAATAATCCGTATAAACGGAAAACGCGTTGTTTTCAAGGGAACAAACCGCCATGAGTTCGACTGCCGCACGGGAAGATATATCAGCGAAGAGGTTATGCGCAAGGATATTGAGATTATGAAGAAAAACAATATCAACGCCGTAAGAACCTCCCACTATCCGAACGCACCGAGATGGTATGAGCTCTGCGATGAATACGGACTCTATGTTATCGACGAAAACAATATGGAAACCCACGGAACCTACTGGTCAACAATAATCGGTTGCCCTCAGCTTCCCGATTCGCGCCCCGAATTTGAGAGGGCGTGCCTTGAAAGAATCAAATCTCTGTATAACAGGGATAAAAACCACGCCTGCGTTGTCTGCTGGTCAATGGGTAACGAATCCCTCGGCGGCGAAACGCCAAAGAAAATGTATAACTGGCTCAAGGAGCACGACAAAACCCGTTTTGTTCACTTTGAAAGCCATAATTCACCCGATGAAAAAGAGCTTTCCGACGTTCAGTCGAAAATGTATTATAAACCCCACGAATGTGAGGAATATGCTCTTTCCGGCAGGGATTCGAGGCCGTTCATTCTCTGTGAATACACCCACGCCATGGGTAACTCCTGCGGCTCGACCGATGAATACACCGCTCTTTGGGAAAAATATCCCTGTCTTCAGGGCGGCTTCGTTTGGGACTGGGTTGACCAGAGCATTTTAACAACCGACGAAAACGGAACGGAGTACCTTGCATACGGCGGCGATTTCGGCGAAGACCCGCACGACGGTCATTTCTGCGGAAACGGACTTCTTTTCGGCGACAGAACCGAAACGCCGAAGCTTTCCGAAATCAAAAAGCTTTATCAGAATGTTGAATTCAAGGCGATTGACGCCGAAAAGGGAATTATCGAAATCAAAAACAAATTCCTTTTTACTAACCTTAATAAATATGAGCTTTATTGGTGCCAATGCTCCGACAAGGGCGTTTTCAGAGACGGCGTAACCGAAATTGACCTTGAGCCGCTTGAGAAAACAACCGTTGACCTCGAGCTTGGCAAGGTTGCTCCAACCGAGTGCTATCTCAATCTCGAACTCAGGGAAAAGGGCGCAACCTCTTACTGCGAGGAGGGCCACGTTGTTGCCGAGGAGCAGTTCGTTATAAACGAATTTGAAAACACTTATGACGAGC
The DNA here is from genome assembly GCA_017476375.1 of Eubacterium sp. GTDB lineage: Bacteria > Bacillota > Clostridia > Oscillospirales > Acutalibacteraceae > Eubacterium_R. The sequence goes on along the minus strand of JAFUZY010000074.1, from coordinate 7,544 downwards.
TTGAGGAGGATTTGCCCCTTCTTGTTAACGAAACATACGGAAACCTCAGAATTATGAGCGAGGATGTTTCAATAAGATTTGAAAAAAGAGAAAGAAATCAGCTCGTTTCAATCAAAGTCGGAAACGAGGAGCTTCTTCAGGCGCCAATGCGCTTTAATTTCTGGCGCGCATTGACCGATAACGACAGAGGCTCAAGAACCGGAAGCAGACTCGGCTGCTGGAGAGACGCGGGCGACACCCCGGGTATCTACAACAACACCTGCTGGGGAATAGACAGCTTCAAGGTTCTTGATAACGAAAAGAAGGTTGTTGTTACAAGCAAGGCAACAATCAGAACCCAGCCCGAATCCAAGGCGCTTGTTGTTTACACAATCACTTCAAAGGGAATTGAAATTGATATGCAGTTCTTCCCCGACAGCGAGCTTCCCGAAATTCCCGAGGTTTCACTTCTTTTCGAGCTTCCCAAGGATTTTGAAAATCTTACATATCTCGGACGCGGTCCCGAAGAAAACTATATCGACCGTTGCAACGGAACTAAAATCGGGCTTTATAATACGACTGTTACCGATATGTATACCCCATATCTGAAGCCTCAGGAATGCGCTAACCGAACAGGGGTTAGATATGCAACTCTTGTTGGCGAGAAAAAGGCGTTCAGCGTTGTTGCCGAGCCTTCAATGGAACTTAATGTTTCGCACTGGCTTCCGAAGGAAATTGAAAACACCTGGCACACAAAGGACCTTCCCGAAATCAACAAAACAGTTGTTCGCTGCATTGCAAGACAGCAGGGTGTCGGCGGATACGACAGCTGGGGTGCAAAGTGCAATGAAAAATATATGAACAAAACAGACAAAACCTATCGTCTTAAGTTCCAGATAAGATTTTAACATTTATATAAACTAATTGCTTTTGCATATTGACTTTTTTTAATAATGGTATTATATTGCAATTATATTACTTGACGGAAAAGAGGATAATTCTTATGTCACTGAAAGAAGCCGCAGCAAGCTTTGCGGTAAAAAGGGCAGTTAAATATGCCAGAAAAGATTTCAACAAAAACGCCCCCAAAATTCTCGCCCTTCTTGAAAAGGCGGATGTTAAAAAGGTTAACCGTTCAACCTATGCAGGTCTTCATAAGGTTCTCGACGACCCGGACAATAACTGGATGCGTTTTGCAAAGAGCGTTATCTGCGACACAAACGAGGATGTTTTAAATAAAATGATTCCTCCGATTATGAATGTTGCAATCAACAGTTATCAGATAAGAATGGACAGCATCAAGAAATACGGATGCAATGTTCCCTGGGCAATCCTTATGGACCCGACCGCTGCCTGCAATCTCAAATGCACAGGTTGCTGGGCTGCTGAATACGGTCACTCAAGTTCACTTTCATATGAGGATTTGGCAAGAATAATCTCTCAGGCAAAAGAGCTTGGAACATATATGTATCTCTACACAGGCGGCGAGCCGACAATGAGAAGAAAAGACCTTATGAGACTTTGCCGTGAAAATCCCGACTGCATATTTATGTCTTTCACAAACGGAACTCTTATTGATGATTCCTTTGCAGACGAAATTGCTGAGGTTGGCAACTTCTTCCCCGCCTTTTCAATCGAAGGCTACGAGGCTGAAAACGATTTCAGAAGAGGTGAAGGAACCTTCAAGAGATGCACGGCGGCAATGCAGAGACTTAAAGACAGAGGCGTTCCCTTCGGTGCTTCACTTTGCTACACAAGCAAAAACACCGATGTGCTGTCCTCTGATGAATATATGGATTGGCTCATTGAAAAGGGCGTTAAATTTGCATGGTTCTTTACATATATGCCAACAGGAAACGGCGCCGTAACAGAGCTTATGGTATCACCGGAACAGAGAGCGCAGATGTTTAAGAAAATGCGCGAATGGCGCGAAACAAAGCCGATTTTCGCACTTGATTTCTGGAACGACGGCGAATATGTTCAGGGCTGTATCGCAGGCGGACGCCACTATTTCCACATCAATTCAAACGGCGACTGCGAGCCGTGCGCATTTGTTCACTATTCAAATGTTAACATCAAGGAGCATTCGGTTCTTGAGGCACTTCAGAGTCCGCTCTTTATGGCATATAAACGCAATCAGCCGTTTTCAAACAATATGCTGCGTCCCTGTCCCGTTCTTGATAATCCGGGCGCAATCAGCAAAATGGTTGCCGAAACAGGCGCATATTCAACCGAAATGCAGCACCCCGAATCGGCAAACGAGCTTTTCGATAAAACAATTGCTGCTGCAAAGGCTTGGAAGGTTAAGGCTGACGAGCTTTTCGACAGGGAAGAATACCTTGCAAAGCATGTTAAAGACGAAAATATGTATAACTACGAAAAAGACGACAGCGAAAGAGAATTCAACGAGTTTGAAAAAACCGAAGCTTAGTTTTTGAGGGGGCATATCAGCGGATATGCCCCTTAAAACAGTTAAGAATTAAGAGTGAAGAGTGAAGAGTTTTGGGTGGACTTCGTCCACACCTGATTATAAAAAGGGATTATTATGTTTTTTAAAAGAGGTAAAATTGAATACATCATTGCAGGGCTTGGAAATCCCGGAAGCAAATATGAAAAAACTCGCCATAACGCAGGTTTTATGGCGCTTGATTTGCTTGCAAAGAAAGAAAACTTTTCTTTTAAAAAGGCTAAATTCAATGCGCTGATTGCCGATGAATACATTGCAGGAAAGCGCTGCCTTATTATGAAGCCGCAAACAATGATGAATCTTTCGGGCGAAGCAGTTTATGCTGCCGCGTCATATTATAATATTCCCGACGAAAAGATAATAATAATATATGACGATGTTTCGCTCGATGTGGGCAAAATCCGCGTTCGCAGAAAGGGCAGCGCAGGCGGCCACAACGGAATTAAAAGCATTATTTCCTGCCTCGGAAGCGAGGATTTCCCGAGAGTTAAAATAGGAGTCGGCAAAAAACCCACTGCCGATTATGATATGGTTAGCTGGGTGCTTGGAGAAATATCGGGCGAAAAACTTAAAGAATTTAACGATAAACTGCCCGACGCTGTCGGCGCAACCGAAGAGATAATTGAAAACGGCGTTGACTCTGCAATGAATAAATACAGCCACTAATTCAAATGAAAAATCAAGAATTAAGAATGAAGAATTTCAGGTGGGCTTCGCCACACCCGTTATAATGATTGTCTGAGGCAAATCCGAGTAACCAAAAAGCTCGGAACTCGGCGCTCGGAACTCGCAACTGTTAAGATATGTCCTGTTTTTCAAAAATCTACGAACAGAATAATGAATTTATCAGCCTCAGCCGTGGCATTGATACCCTCAATGCTCCTGTCGGGGCTATTGGCGTTGCCGATATAAACAAAGCCTTTATAATTCACTCGCTCGGAGCGAATAATAAGAAAAAGGCTTTTATCATAACGCCCGATGAGGCAAGCGCCGTTAAGCTTTATGAAAACCTTTCGGGGCTTCAAAAGGGCGTTTATCTCTATCCGAAAAGAGAGTTTACCTTTCTTGAGGTTGAGGGCATCAGCCGTGAATACGAACAGCTTCGTCTCGGCGTTTTGTCAAATATTTTAAACGGCGTATACACTGCGGTTATTGCCTCTGTCGGCGCTGCGATTCAGCTTACAATGCCGCCCGACGCATTAAGAGAAAGAAGTTTCAAGATAAAAACGGGCGACGCTCTCGACCTTGAAAAAACCGCTGAGCGCCTTGTTAAAGCAGGCTACGCCCGATTTGACCAGGTTGACGGAACAAGCCAGTTTGCAATAAGGGGCGGACTGCTTGACATCTTTCCGCCCGGCGCAACAAGTCCTTTCAGAATTGAACTCTGGGGGGATGAGGTTGATTCAATCGCCCGTTTCGATGTTTCAACTCAGCGACGGGGCGAAACGGCAAAAGAGGTTAATATAATTCCCGCAACAGAGGTTCTTTTTGAATCCAAGGAAAAGCAGGCGAAGGCAATTGAAAACCTTTCGGCTTCACTGAAGGGAAAGGCAACAAGGGCGCGCGAATCCCTTTTGGCAGATGCAAATAAGCTCAATCAGGGCGTTTCCCTCAGATGCAACGATAAATATCTTCCCCTTGCCTATAATTCAAAGGGGCTTTTCGACTATTTTGAAGGAATGCTCTTTGTTTGCGAAAGCTTACGGGTTAAAGAAAAATGCAACGCACAAAACAAGCTTATGAACGAGGAGCTGAAATGGCTTCTTGACGACGGGGTTCTTTGCAGCGGCATTGATAAATTTCAATTGAATTTTGATGAGCTTTGCGCTCTTTATGAGGATAAAAACGCCGTTTATCTTGACTCCCTTCCCCGCGGCAGCTTTGATACGCCTATAAGAAATCTTTCAAATTTCAAATCTCAGAGCCTTAACATCTGGTCGGGCACAATGAACGAGCTTAAAGAAGAATATCTGCCGCAGTTAAAGTCCGGCTACACAATTGCCCTGATGGCAGGAACCTCAAAAGCGGGAAAGGCTCTTGCGTATGATATAGCAGAGGCGGGCTATGACGCCGTTTTCTTTGAAAAACGACCTGCTCAGTTCAAGAAAAACGCGGTCAATGTTTTATGCGGTTCGTTTGATGCAGGCTTTCAGCTTAGCGACGATAAGTTTTTGATGATAACCCATTCAAAAACCAATCAGTCAAAGAAAAAGCGCAAGCATTTTTCATCAAAGGACGCCCTTCGTTCAATTGATGAGCTTGAAAAAGGCGACTACATTGTTCACAGTGTTCACGGAATCGGTATTTTTGACGGCATTCAGACCCTTGATATAAATGATATTAAAAAGGATTATATAAAAATAACCTATGCAAAGGGCGACGCGCTCTATGTTCCCGTTACCCAGCTTGATTTGGTTTCAAAATATATCGGTCCGCAGGATAACGCAAGAGTCAAAGTCAACCGACTTGGCTCGGGCGACTGGAAAAAGATTAAAAGCCGCGTTCGCTCAAGCGTTAAGGATATTGCAAAAGAGCTTATTTCTCTTTACGCAAAGCGCATGAGCACAAAGGGCTACGCCTTTTCAGAGGATACCGACCTTCAAAGAGATTTTGAGCTTAGATTTGAGTACGAGGAAACCGACGACCAGCTTCGATGCATTGATGAAATCAAGGGCGATATGGAAAAAAGCGCCCCGATGGACAGACTTCTTTGCGGAGATGTTGGTTTCGGAAAAACCGAGGTAGCGCTAAGAGCTTGCTTCAAGTGTATTGGCGATTCAAAGCAATGCGCCATCCTTGTTCCGACAACCGTTCTTGCAATGCAGCATTTTCAAACAGCCAAAAAGCGAATGGAGGCATATCCCGTAAGGATTGAAATGCTTTCCCGATTTGTTTCGCCCGCTAAGCAGAAGCAGATTATTGAAGACACCGCAAAGGGAAAGGTTGACCTTCTTATCGGAACCCACAGACTGATTAGCAAGGATGTTTCTTTCAAAGACCTCGGCTTGCTTGTTGTTGACGAGGAACAGCGTTTCGGCGTTTCTCAGAAAGAAAAAATTAAAGAAAAATTTCCGCGCGTTGACGTTTTAACCCTTTCGGCTACGCCCATACCGCGAACTCTTAATATGGCGATGAGCGGCGTTCGCGATATGAGCGTTCTCGAAGAAGCGCCCGGCGACCGCCATCCTGTTCAAACCTATGTTATAGAATACGATTTCGGCGTTCTGGTCCAGGCAATGGAAAGGGAACTTGCAAGAGGCGGTCAGTGTTATTATCTTCATAATAATATTGAAACAATCGACCACACTGCTCTTCAGATTAAAAAAGCCCTTCCCGATGCGAATATCGGAATAGCCCACGGAGCTATGAGCGAGGAAGCGTTATCGGAGGTCTGGGAAAAACTTTTAAACGGCGATATTGATATTCTTGTTTGCACAACGATTATAGAAACGGGCGTTGATGTTTCAAATGTTAACACGCTGATTATTGAAAATTCCGACCGTCTCGGACTTGCTCAGCTTCACCAGATAAGAGGAAGAGTCGGCAGAAGCTCGCGCCACAGTTATGCATATTTCACCTTTGTTCGCGGAAAAGAGCTTTCCGACATTGCAACAAAAAGGCTCGAAGCAATAAGAGAATATACCGAATTCGGCTCAGGTTTTAAAATCGCAATGCGCGACCTTGAAATAAGGGGCGCAGGCTCGCTTCTCGGAACAAGACAACACGGGCATATGGAATCAGTCGGCTATGATATGTATATCAAGCTCCTTGAAGAAGCGGTTAGTGAAGAAAAGGGCGAGAAAATTCAAAGCGAGGAAGAGGCTCAGTGCTTAATTGACCTTCCTGTTGATGCAAATATCCCCGAAAGCTATATATCATCAACTCAGGCAAGGCTCGATATGTATAAGGCAATCGCAGATATTAAAAGCGATAGCGACGCAAACGACGTTTACGATGAGCTGACCGACCGTTTCGGCGTTCCTCCTGCGTCTGTTTACGGGCTTGTTGAGATTGCACTTATGAGAAACAGGGCGCTTGCTCTCGGAATAAACGAAATCAAGCAAAGCGCGTCGTCGGTTAATTTTTACATTAACGATGTTAAGGTTGAATACCTTGTTGCGCTGAATGAAAAAATGCGCAACAGAGCAACCTTCACCGCAGCGAAAAAGCCTTATATAAGCGTTAAAACTCTTGGCGAAAACCCGATTGAAACAGTTCAGAATACATTAAATATTCTTGAAAATGCATAAAATCAAACACCTCGGTCAATACTAAGTCCGAGGTGTTAACTATGTCTGTAAACAATAACAGTAAAAAAGATAATAAGAATATTAAAGCGTTGTTTTCGGTTGTCTGTCTCTGCATAATTGCGCTGGGACTTATTGTTTATTTTTCAACAAACACTAAAAAGCCCAGCACCGTTAACGAGGCAACCACTCTTGAGGTTACAACCGAGGTTCAAAGAGCAGTAACCGTTACCGAAAGAGCAACGGAAAGGGAAACAACAAAGGCAACGCCGAAAACAACTAATCAAAAAACAACCGAGCCTGCAACAATGGAACAGGGCGAAAACAACACGCCGTATAAAAGTTATTATAAATATCCCTTGAGCGAGGCGGTTGTTAACGGCTATTCGGAGGAACTTGTTTTCGATAAAACAATGGGCGATTATCGCGCTCATCCTGCCGTTGACTTCAAAGGTAAAGAGGGCGACAGCGTAACCGCCATCAACGACGGTCTTGTTGTTGCGGTATACAAGGATTCGCTCTATGGTCAGGTTGTTGAAATCGACCACGGCGGAAAACTTGTTGCAAAATACTGTGGACTGAAAAGCGCAAGTGTTAAAAAGGGTTCATATGTTGATATGGGAAACAAAATCGGAACGCTCGGCTCAGTTCCGGCGGAAAGCGAAAGTGAAAGCCATCTCCATTTTGAAACCCTTCTCGACGGAAAGCCCGTCAACCCGCTTGACGTCATGTCCAAAACCGAATAAAAACACCCTTGTCATTGGGGACTGTCCCCAATGACAAGGGTGTAATATTTTTTGCGGAAAAATTGTCGGTTTTTATACTGTTTGTATATTATTTTGACAGCATCG
>JAFUZY010000073.1 GCA_017476375.1 Eubacterium sp. | reverse complement strand
TGGTCGAGGTGACAGGACTTGAACCTGCGGCATCCTGCTCCCAAAGCAGGCACTCTAGCCAAACTGAGTTACACCTCGAAATGAAATATCTTTGCGTTCAGATTGGTTGACCTTTCTGAACGCTTTGATATTTTATAATATAATTACTATTTTGTCAAGGAAATTATTTAAGAAAAGTTATAAGAAGCAAAACCGCTATCAGAATAACTGCAACGCAGGCAAAAAACCTTGCCGCTCTTGTCAGCGCGTCAAACATATTAGTCGGGCAAAGCTGCATTATCATATATTTCAACTTCTTTTCAACCTTTTTGCCGACAATGTTTTTATATCTTAAATCAAAGGTTTTGAGAGTTCCGTCTGAATAGAGGTCTATAACCCTTGTTCCCCTGTCCTTGCCCGGACCGTAAACGTTGAAACCTGCCCCCTGAGTGTAGCCGACATCAATTCCGTTTATATCGCCGTTAAAGGAATTATTATGGTCGTGTCCGAAATAAAGACCTTTAACCTCGCCTTTTTCAGTGAAGGCGGCAAACTCTCCGCTGTTCTCCTGAGGGTCTGCGGGAGATTCTTTCATAAACCCTTCTTTATTAACTCTTTCTCTGTTTAAAACAAAGTATTCTCCGTCATGGGTGCGAAAGCCTCTGACCGCTCCCCTCTTTGTTCTTTTAACCTGAGTTAACAGCTCGAAAACCTCACACACGGGAATATGCTGAATAACAACCGATGAAATTGGCTTGCCGTATTTTTCTATGTAGCTATCCCTTGTTTTTTTATACCATTCAATCTGATTATTATGAACATTATCGTATCCGATTTTCAGATTTGAATGACTGTCTATTAAATAGAGAAGAAACTTAATCTCGTCACCGTCTTTAATCTCGTAGCAGAAATTGCCGACTCCGTCTATTTCAGGGGTTGTTTCTCCGATAAAACAGGGGAATTTTTTATATATCTCAAACTGCTCTGCATTTGATAAGCCAACCTGTCTGTCGTGGTTGCCAAAGCAGACCGCAAAGGGAATATTTCTTTTTGAAACAGGCTCTGTAAGCTCTCTTAAAACTCTTTCAACCTCGTTTTTATTTCCCTTGAAATTGCGCTTTCCCCAAATCTGGTCGCCGCTGAAAACAACCATATCGGGCTTTGCTTCATCAAGAGAGGCATTGATTAACTTAAGTGTATCGGGGCTTACCCGCCTTCCCTCCTGAGTGTCTGCAATCATAAGAATTCTGAATCTGTTGTTTTTAAAGTTCAGCATTTAAACTCTCCTGTTTATCTGATTTTTCTTCCATTTCCGAATGGCGCTTTACGAGAGCATCCAGCATTTTCTGATGGTCTTTCGTTGATATTTCATATTTGATTGTCGGAATAATTGCAACGGCATATGCTACTGCCGCAGGAACAGTTAGAATAAACCACATTGCCTTTGAATAGCCTGCATAATCCCTTGCAAAGCTTGCTCCGCTTTCAAGGGCTTTATTCATTTTATCAATATTAACATCCGTATATCCGACTGCGTTATAAACATAAGCCGAAATAATTGATGCAATACCTGCTGAAAACTTTGTTATAAAACTCTGACCCGAGAAGAAAATACCGTCCGGTCTGTATCCGTTATGAAATTCCTCGTAATCAATGCAATCCGAAATCATAATTGACTGAGTTACATTGATAACGCCGAAGCCGGCTCCCGAAAAAACAAAGAGAATTCCGTCAATGATAACCCATTTTAAATCCATTAAATTCTGAGGCGCAATTAGATATGTTACAAAAATCAGCCCCGTTGGAATTGCTGTTAATGCTGTTAAATTATAAAGAGTTTTAACGCTCATTTTTTCAATCAGAACGGGACAGAGAATCATTGCAATAAACTGACCTGCAAAATATCCGCCGCCGACAATCAGAAGAATAACAAGCCTTGAAGGGTCTGTAAAGGCGCGCTGAAGATTACCGTCGCAATAGTAATATGTAAAGAGAGTCAGAACAACAAGCATCATAAGCTGCATGGGCGAGCGAAGAATTCCGCTGATTAAAAGCCTTTTGAAAGGACGGCATTTCCACATAAGCGCAATGCTCTGAGCCATTGTTTTTCTTTCATCTCCTGCAGGAACTCTTTCCTTCGTTCCAAGCCCTGCACATTCAAAGAGGATTGAAGCAACAACCGTCATTGCGATTGAAACGATTATGAAGCCTTTCTGAGCGTTGGTGTTTTCGCCCAAGGCTTCATTTGCAGCCTGAGAAAGTGCAACGATGGAAACAATAACTGCTGCTGCGCCGATTGAGGCTATTATTCGGGAAAGAGAAATAAGTTTTGCCCTATCCTTTTCAACCTCGCTCATTCGGCTGATAATTCCCCATAGCGGAATATCGCCGACTGTGTAGCTCATACCCCAAAGGATATATGAAATTGCAGCCCATGCAACAATTAAAACCATTGCAGTGCTGTTGCCGTTTAACTTAGCTGCGGCATAGTTTCCGTTGAGGAATGCAACGCAGGTTATAACGCAGATGAACGGCGGCGCAAACAAAAGATACGGGCGGCATTTTCCCCATTTGGTTTTGGTTTTATCAACTATTGCGCCCATCATCGGGTCATTTATTGCATCCCACACTCTTGCAATTGCAAAAATCCAGCCAAGCGCAATGGCAGGAAGACAGATTACATTCTGAAAATAAAAATAGAGCCCTGTTGCAATGATGTTATAAATCATATTCTGACCAAACATTCCGGTCAGATACAGAGCTGCTTCTTTTTTTGTGTATGTTTTAGCTGATGGCATAAAATCCCCTCCCGAAAGTATTATAACTTTTGGCAGAAGCAATGTCAAATTGTGATTTGTCGAGGTGTTAAAACCGATGGTGAAGCGGATGCATTCACTTTCGCCTGCCGACGGTGAAGTAAAGAGGGAGCGTCTATTCGTTCGCCATGGGGACGCACCTCCGAACGCAATTCAAGGAAGAACGGTGCTTGGAGAGGAACGTCCCCGTGTGCTGTTGAGGGAACGACCCTCATTCGGTCGCCGATAATATAATCGGGTGCGGGTGTCCCGCCCAACAACTCGGAACGCGGAACGCGAAACTCGGAACTAAATAGTGATTTGCGAGGGCAAAGCCCTCGACAAATCACTATTTATCCTTCGGTTTGGTTACAAACGCCGTTATAAGACCGCTGAGAATTGCAACGGTTACTCCGCCGGCGCAAGCGGTTAAGGGTCCTGTTACAACCCCTAAAAATCCGTTTTCTTTAATTGCATCACGCACCCCTGTTGCAAGGGTATTGCCAAATCCGATAAGCGGAATTGTTGCACCCGCACCTGCAAAATCAACAACTCTGTCATAAATTCCGAACGCACCTAAAAGAACACCTGTGCAAACAAACAAAACAAGTATTTTTGCCGGAGTGAGCTTTGTTATATCAATTAGCAACTGACCTATTACGCATATAAGACCGCCGACAAGAAAAGCTTTTAAACACATTAAAAACATTGATAACATAAAAAATCACCTGTTTGTAGTCTTAGCCCAAACAGGTGATTTATTCAAACTATGTAAAGAAAAACAAAGGTTTGAAATTTCAAATTCGCCTAACCCAAATCAATCGGGTTTTCGTTATTCTCTTTTGCTTTTCTTCCGTATTTCTCTTCAAAGCCGGGGTTGATATAATCCTCAACAACCTTTCCGTCACGGATTCTTATAACCCTTTCAGCCTCCATGGCAATTTCGTTATCATGAGTGATAACAATAACGGTTCTGCCTTCGTCCTTAAGAGTATGAAGAATATTCATAACATCTTTGGTTGAACGGGTGTCAAGGTTGCCGGTCGGCTCATCTGCGAGAATAACCGGAGGCGCTGCCGCAATCGCTCTTGCAACGGCAACTCTCTGCTGCTGACCGCCCGACATTTCATTCGGAAGATGGTCCATTCTCTCCTTAAGACCAACCTTTTCAAGCGCTGCTATTGAAATTTCGCGTCTTTCATCCTTGTGCATTCCTCTGTATACAAGCGGCAATTCAACATTTTCAAGAGCCGTAAGCGACGGAATGAGGTTGAAACCCTGAAAAATAAATCCTATCTGCTCATTTCTGATAACGCTCATCTGGTCGTCGGTTAAATCATCAACAAGCTTTCCGTTTATATAGTATTCTCCCTCAGTCGGGGTATCGAGCAGACCGATCATATTCATAAGGGTTGATTTACCCGAGCCGGACTGACCGATGATTGCAACAAACTCGCCCTCGTCAATGGTTATTGAAACACCGTCGAGCGCGTTTACCTGATTTTCACCGGGATTATATATTTTATAAACATTTCTGACATCAATCAGATGCATTTTAACACCTTCTTTTTTTAACTAAGTCAATTTTACTAAAGCATATTATTATTGTCAAGATAAAAAAGCATATAACAGGTTTATTTGTAAATAATATTTTCGGAGGTTGATATAAAAAATGAGCATTTCAAACAGTGATTATTCAAAAATGACGGATAAAGCAAGCCCTAATTCACCCGTAATCAAAAACTGCATTAAAGCATTTATTTTCGGCGGGGGAATATGCTTTTTCTCGCAGATTTTAAACTTTGTTTTTCAGCGTGCCGGTTTAAAAGAGGATGGGGTTAAGCTCGCAACGCCAAGCGTTATAATTATTATAACCGCTATTCTGACAGGTATCGGTGTTTATGACAAAATTGCCCGTCATGCAGGCGCAGGAACAATTGTGCCGATTTCGGGATTTGCAAACGCGGTTGTGTCGCCTGCCCTTGAATTTCAGCACGAGGGCTTCATCCTCGGAACGGCGGCGCAGATGTTTTCAATAGCCGGTCCCGTTATAGTTTACGGAATTTCAAGCGCATTTTTATACGGATTGATAATTTTTATATTCAGACTTTACTAAATTAAAAATATAAATATTAAAATTCCCGAGAACATCGAATTCTCGGGAATTTTTGCCTCTTTAGGAAATTTCGTCAATCTGAACGATAACATTTATCTCGCCCAAATCTTCATCATCATATTGATATGTTACATATTTAACTTTAAGATACTGACCGTCGCCCTTGATAACGCCGCCGTCATACTGAGGAGAATTATATCCTGCCGAAATCAAATCAGGCGAATACTCAAAATGAACTTCACCGATATCAAAGGATTCAACACCTTCGCTGTCTTCTTCGGCAAGGGGTTGAAAGTTTTGAACCTTTCCCGTTACACTCTGGGAATACCCGTTTTCAATCGCTGTTTTAAGCTCTCTGTATTCCTTAAGCTGATAGGTGCTAAGATATATTCCTGCACCGAGAACCGCAAGAGCAAAAACAATACTGATTATTTTAACGGCAACGGTTTTATTCGGCCGCCTTAAAACTCTGAAAAAATATATCACCAGTCCGACTATTGCGGCAATAATGGGGATTAAATCAACATAATCAAATTTAAGTTCGTATAAAGTGTTCATAAATTCTCCCGTGAACTGTTTTGGTAAATCAAGTTAATTCGGTAAATTCAATACCATTATCAAGTGCAAATTGTTCTGCCTTTGAACCTTTTTTAGCAGTTATTGTGATGTAATACTTATATACAGTGTAGCCTTCCATATCTTCATCGTCACGGTATTCTATGTGCTGCGTTCTGTAGAATCCGGCATTGCTTATATCCGTGTTCATTCCGCGAACTGTTACCGACTTGAGCTTATAACAACCACCAAATGCCTCTTCCATCTTCGTAACGCTTGCAGGTAAATCAAGGGAGGTTATTGCAGCGTCGCCAAAAGCATTGTTTAACACTGTTTTCAATGTTTTTGGCAATTTGATTTCATTTAGCTTTGTATTCCCGCAAAATGTGCGATTACTGATTTTTGTCAGCTTTGACTTTGAAAGGTCAACGCTTTTCAGGCTTTTGCAATTCTCGAAAGCACTGCTGCCGATTGATTCAAGCGTGCTTGGTGCAACAAGCTTAGTTATTGCAGTACTTTCAAAAGCATTGCTTCCGATTTTTTTAAGCTTTGATGGAAGGTCGGCAATTTTAAGCTTATATGCTTCCTGAAATGCCTTTGATGAAATCTCTGTCAGGGTTGACGGAAAAATCACCTCACCGAGCTTTGATGCAAATCGAAACGCACGGCTCGAAATCTTTGTTACGCCCTTTGGAATCTTATAGCTCAGTCCGCTTTTAGCGCAGGGATATAAAACAAGGGTTGTTTTCTTTTTATTAAAAAGAACGCCGTCTTTAACGGAAAAATACTTATTCTTCTTATCAACCGAAAACTTGGTTATGGAGGTTGTGCAATTAAGCATATTTGAATGAATTGTTTTAACATTTTTTCCGATTGTTAAGGTTTTCAGTTTGGTTGAATAAGCAAACGCGCCATCGCCGATTGTTTTTACACTGCTTATAACCGTATATGATTCAGGTATCTTGCTTGCAGGGTATTTATAAATCTTTGTTTTGCCTTTGCTATACAGTGCATTTTTATAAACGGTAAAATTCTTGTTTTTGCTGCTTACGCTGATACTCTGAAGCTTATTGCACCCACCGAAAGCATCGCCGTTTATTTTCTTCAGCCCTGAACCAATTTTAACGGTTTTGGTTGAATATCCGCCCACCGAAGCATCTTCAAGTGTTTCAACGCTGTTAGGAATAACAATATTTTCCCAACAATCTGTTGAATGTGCGGCTAAGGTTTTAACCGCATATCCTCCGAGCTTTGAAGGAATACTAATCGTTTTATAACTATTCTTTGAAGAAGTTTTTTTAGGGGATGTGGATGTTATTGTTGCAGCCTTATCCTTAACAGTGTAGCAATATTCAACACCGTCTTTTATAACGCTTTTCCATTCAGCGGCAAAAGCCGTATGCGAAAACGCTGCACTTGAAAGTATAAGAGTTATGCTTAATAATAAAGATAATAATTTTTTCATATTATAATACCTCTCTTTCATTATTATGACGAATAAGAAAGATTCGGGGTTCATTCTTTTTATTATCTCTTCGTTGTAACTGTTTTTGCCTTTGACCAGCCTGAATAATACTTTTTGCCGTTAACGGTTTTATAGGTTCTTACTCTGACATAGTATTTTTTCTTTGCAGAAAGCTTTGAAACAGTTTTGCTTGTTGTTTTTGTTCCCTTAACGGTTACGGTTTTCTTATTCTTTGTGAACTTGCTGTTTGTTGCATACTGAATCTGATAACCCGTTGTCTGGGTTGCCTGCTTCTTCCATTTAACCGTGAAGCCCTTTTTCTTTGCAGAAACAGATTTAAGGCTTGTTCCCTTAGGATTAATCTTGAAGGTTTTTGTGTATTCGCCATCGTAATCATTCTTAAAGGTTATTTTAACCTTTGCGGTTCCGACTTTCTTGTTGCTTGAATAC
>JAFUZY010000072.1 GCA_017476375.1 Eubacterium sp. | reverse complement strand
CTTTAGTGCAAAATGCAAAGTGCAAAATGCAAAATTTAAGGTCGCTGCGCTGCGCGAATTAGGAGTTAGGAATGAGGAATGAGGAATTTCGGGTCGCTGCGCTCCGATTATATTATCGGCGAATGAAAAGCCTCACACCTTCCCCTTGAGGTACTCCCCGCTTAACGGGGAGATGTCAGCGCTCGCGTTGACAGAGGGGAGCGTCTGCGCTAGCAAAAGGGGGACCGCCTGCGGTGGATGAGGTGTTTTGCCTCTTAGATAAGAGAGAAAAATCAACGAACAAGAACCGTCCCTGCTTGTTGAAATTGCCGTCTGCAAAACCCGAAATTCATAATCCTATTTAATAAGAGTCCAATAAATATGACAGTGGTATATATTTTGTTGAATGTTGCCTGACTTTGTGGTATGATGTAAATGGAGTATTATAAAGTCTTTTGGAGATTTAATATGTTTTACAAAATGATTGAAAGAAAAAGGGACAGTTGGTACAATTCTACGGATTGTACTGTTACGGATCTTATAAATTATATCGTCAGCACTAACCAAATGCGTGATGCACAGGTTAATGCTATAAAAACATATCTTTTTCTTAAAATTGCCTGTAATTCCAAACCGTTGGTTGATTTATTTACTGACGGCGCTTTTAACAATATTGATATTTCAGAAGAAGAACTTAAAGACAGTGTAAAAGAATACTTGAAAAACAACGCATCCGCCGCTGCCCTATACGAATATGCAACATTACGAAATTCAGAAGACGAACAGGTATCAGAAAAAATAGAAAAAACAATAAAAGAAAATCCCGAAGGCATTGATTATAACGCTTTCTTCAAAGAAGCGTTTTATAATGTTTCATATACGGATTATCTTTTCAGTCTTCCTATGGGTGCAGGCAAAACTTATCTTATGGCGGCGTTCATTTATCTCGATTTATATTTTGCTCTCAACGAGCCGTTAAATCCGGCATTTGCTCACAATTTTATTATTTTTGCACCGTCAGGATTAAAGTCATCTGTTGTTCCGAGCTTGAAGACAATTCAGAACTTTGACCCGTCATGGGTAATTCCGGAGCCGTCTGCCTCTAATATTAAGAAAATGATTTCTTTTGAAGTGTTAGATCAAAGCAAGACTGCTAACAAATCAAATAAAACCAAAAACCCAAATGTTCAGAAAATTGCAAGTCATCAACCTTTAAATGAACTTTTCGGTTTAGTAGCAGTTACTAATGCCGAGAAAGTTATTCTTGATAGAATAAAGGAAGATAAAGGGCAAATTTCTTTCTTCCAAGATAGTGATGATGACAAGGATAGACAGGCTAACGAACTTCGCAATTTAATCGGAAAATTACCTTCGCTTTCAATATTTATCGACGAGGTTCATCACGCCGTATCAGATGAAATAAAACTCCGTGCAGTTGTTAATAAGTGGATTGAAACTAATAGCAGTATCAATTCTGTTATTGGTTTTTCCGGCACGCCATATCTTGAAAAAGAAGAAAAAATAGCTGTTACAGATAAATTACAAGTTGCAACAGCAGAGATTACTAATATCGTTTACTATTATCCTTTGATTGACGGTGTTGGTAACTTCCTTAAAAAGCCTGTAATTAAAATAACGGAAAACGCAACCAGTAGCGAAATTATTGAACAAGGCGTCAGAGAGTTTTTAGACAATTATAAAGATAAAGTATACGCAAACGGATTTACTGCTAAACTCGGCATTTATTGTGGTACTATTGAAAAATTAGAGGAAACGGTTTACCCGCTTGTTTCAAGAATTATATCGGATTATGATATGCCATCTTCTTGCATTTTAAAATTCCATAGAGGTAATAAGCAATATCCTATGCCCGCAGATGCACAATTAGAATTTGATATTCTGGATTCAACCATCTCAAAAACAAGAATTGTTTTACTTGTGCAGATAGGAAAAGAAGGATGGGACTGCCGTAGCCTGACCGGAATTATTCTTTCTCAGGAAGGCGATTGCCCTACAAATATGGTATTGCAAACTTCCTGCCGTTGCTTGCGGCAGGTTGATAAAGGTATGCCTGAAACTGCACTTATCAGTCTTAACCCTGATAACGCACAAAAATTAGAAGCTCAGCTCAAAAAGCAACACCATACGACTCTCAGCGAGTTTCAAAATGCAAATAATCACAAAACAACTTTAAAACGTTATGACAGAACAGATTATCTTAAACTTCCAAAAGTGGAGTTTTATCAGCTAAAGATTAAATATGAAACGCTTGTATCAGAAAAAGCTGATACAGCAGAAGAAATACTGCTTGCAGCAAATAATGCTGTTAAAGGCTTTGCAATTACATATGAAACAGATTTATCAGGCTCAGCCAGAAAACCGATTTATGTTGATGACAAGGAAAAAGGGAATGTCTATATAACATTTTCAATGTGGTTAAACGATATTGCCAAAGGCAGCTTTGGAACGCTGACACTTGATGAATTAAAAGCCTTTGAGCCGCAATTATTAGATTTGTTTGACAGAGTGACTTTTGAAAAAGAAGGTATCAGGTATTTTACTTCAAAGGTCAACATTGATTTAATGAACGCAAATGTAAGAAAAGCATTTAGCGACAAGCGTGATTTTACAACGGAAGAAGAAACTATACCCGAAACAGCATCACTTTTGAACATTTCGAACTTTACAAACGAAGTCAGAACCGATTCACCGGAAGCGTATATTCCCGATCAACGTTTGGTTGATAGCATTGTCAAAGATGATGCAGGTAAGTTGAGAATTGATGCAAAAACACAGCAATTAATTGACCTTGCAAGAGAAACAGGTAATGCCGTTATTGCAGACAAACTGTTATCTGATAATTCTTCGCACAAGAATAAGAATCGGATTTATCATTATTTGCCGTACCGTACTGACAGCGGATTTGAAAGAAAGTTTTATACGGAAATATCAAATTTTGATTTGCTTTCTGATTTGGGGTTAGAAGTTTATTATAATGGCGACAGAGCGATGACAGAGTTCAAAATCCGCTGTTATAAAAAGTCCGGCAGCAAATGGAATTATATTGGGATATATACGCCTGACTTCCTTATCATTCAAAGAAAAGACGGCAATATCCATAAAGCCATTATCGTTGAAACCAAAGGCGAAATCTACGCAAAAGACGAAACCTTTAAGGACAAGCGTGCTTTTATGGAAAGCCAGTTTGTCAACCAGAACAATTCCGCCTTCGGCTATGACCGCTTTGAATATCTTTATTTAGAAGATACTATGTCCGAAAATGACAGAATTATAAAAACAAACACAAAGATAAAAGAGTTTTTTGAGGAGAAATAATGCCTATTTTTTTGCCAGAAAGTGATGATATTTATTTCGAAAAGACTAAAGAATACTTCAAAGAAGTTATTAGTTCATATGCTAACGGGAATTTTCGCTCGGCTAATGTGATGCTTTATTCTGTTGCTATATGTGATATCCTATTCAAACTTCAAGAATTGAAAGATATGTATAATGACGCCATTGCAACAGAGATTTTAGCCTCTTACAAAGTAAACAGTGAGCAGAAATCCTCTAAATCTAAGTCTGCTTGGGAAAAGGATTTTGTTGACTCTGTTTACAAAAAAACTGAACTATTAAATTCTGAAGCATATGTGCATTTAAACCATCTCTATGATGATAGAAATTTTTCTGCACATCCAGCGCTGAATGATAATTATGAATTGATATCTCCTTCACAGGAAACCACTATTGCAAATATAAAAAACATTTTAACTGAAATACTAATAAAACCGCCAATTTTTGTTACAAAAATAGTCGAAACTTTATTACAAGACTTAGCCGAGAAAAAGCTCGTATTCGGAAAAAATACTGACGAGTTATCAATCTACTTAAACAACAAATATTATTCACGGATGCCTATTTCCATGAAAATAAGTACATTTAGATCTCTGTGGAAGTTGTGCTTTAAGTTACCAGAAGATGATGATTGCAACAGAAATAGATTAATTAACAGAAAAGCGTTACAAGTGTTATCAAATAATTCTGATCTCAACATTGAATCAATCATTAGAAATGAGAATCAGTTTTATACTGTAGCAGTTGATGAATCTTGTGAGCGGCACCTTATTATTTTTTTATCAAAATTTCCGCAAGCATATTCAGCTTTAGCGCGAGTAGTAATAGTACAAATTGATACATTTATTGATGAGAATTATGAGGCAAAGCTAATATCTTGGTTTAAATCAGAAGATTTATCAGCGCATATAGATTACTTATTGTTAGAAGATTTTGATACAATATATTCACAAGAAGTCAATTATCTGAAACGAGTATTTGAGGAAAACGGTTGTTTGAATCGCTTAATTGATTTCTTTATAGAATATTTTTATGACAGTGGATCATACGATGTTGCTAATGATAGATATGAGGTAGCGATAAAACCTTTTTTAGATGATTTTTCAAAGGAACAATTTGAACTGCTATTTGATCATATGAACAGTAATGATCAAATTTTCAATCGAAATGCTGCCTATATGACAAATACAGCCATAATCAGAAAATATATAGAAAAGTTCGGATTGGTTTATGATTCAGATAATTACACTTGCCTGAGATTTGACAAGGACATTTTATCCCCACCCTTTGACGAAAACGAAGAGTTTGAAGAAATAGATGATGACGACGATTTGCCGTTTTAATTTGGAGATGAACTATGAAACGAGATATGGAACTTGTAAGAAAAATAATGCTTGAAGTCGAAAAGGCAGATGACGTTATTTATAATTTAAAAATTGATAATTACACAGCTGACCTTGTTTCTTATCATTGCCATATGCTTGATGAATGTAGGCTGATAAATGGTTATAGTGCTTATTACAGTAATGATGAACTTGAAGAATTTAGTGTTGGACAATTAACTTGGGATGGACACGATTTTCTGGAAAAAATCCGTGACGATTCATTATGGGGAAAAACCAAAGATGTAATTAAGAAAAAAGGGTTGCCACTTATTATTGATACAATAAAAACGGTATCCACCGCTTTTATCGCTGCAGCCGCAGAAGGAGTTGCAAATTCAATATTGAAAAATGGAACACCATAAGGAGATACTGTGAGAACAAATAGATTAGCAATTTACATTTTAACCCCGTTAACAATTATTTCTTTGCTTTTAGCAATCATATTGCGAAATTGCAGCGATTTTACTTCAAATGTGCTTTTGAGTATATTCGGAAGTTCGTTATTAGCATTGATTATGGCAATTATTTCGTACTTTTGCGAACGAAGAAAAACAATGAGAGATTTATATTTTTCCTGTTCTCGATTTCTGAATTTTTATTCAAAACTTATTAAAATAAACGGAGTTTTTGACATTTATGAACTAAGGGATATTATTGATGAATGGATTAATTATTATAATGATTATCTGTACATTTCTATATCGCAAGCATTGACAATAAGAAAAGGTTCGAAATTATATTTGATAGTCAAGGAACTATGGGATAATGTAAGTAAAATTTATCTGTTCATATGCGAAGATAACGAGAATATTCAAAAAGTGTTAATTGGAGAATTATCAGTGGATAGTTATAGAAAAATCGGAATAAAATGCAGTAGTAGCGATTGTTTAGAATTGATTAATGCTATAATTAATGCTCACAAACAATTAGCTGAAAAAATGCACTTTTTTGATAAAAAACTGCAGGAGGACAATAACAATGCCGATTAAGTATGTACCGTTTGTACCGGAACCGATTGAGGGACAGGCAGTTCTTCAGAACTTTAACAGAATATTGAAATATAAGGGTGCCGATGATGTTTCAGTGACGCTACAGAGAGGTATGCCTTTGTACGAAATGGAAACTGTTGAAACAGTTGGCGAAAATGCGGATAACAATATGGTTATTCGCGGCGAGTGTGTTTCTACATGTGCATATCTTAAAGAAAACGATATAAAAGTTGATCTTGTATATATTGACCCTCCGTTTGCAAGCGGTGCAGATTATGCAAAAAAGGTATATATCCGCAGAAATCCGAAGGTTGCAGAAGCAATCAAAGCAGCCGAACAGGAAGTTGACATTGATGAGTTGAAAGCGTTTGAAGAAAAAATGTACGGCGACGTTTGGGATAAAGAAAAATATCTCAACTGGATGTATGAAAACCTTGTTGCCATTAAAAGCGTAATGAGCGATACCGCCTCCATTTATGTTCATCTTGATTGGCATATGGTGCATTATGTTAAAGTGCTACTTGATGAAATATTAGGTGAAGATAATTTTCAAAGAGAAATCGTATGGGATATACAGGTTTTATCTGGGTTCAAAACTCTTGCGCCAAATTGGGTTAGAGGTCATGATACCATTTTGTATTATTCAATAAGCGATGATAGAATTTTCAATAAACTTAGACAACCACATACAAAGGAGTATTTAGATTCGTTTAATAGAGTTGACAAAGATGGTCGCCATTATATGGTTGCACATGGAACTACAAGATACCGTGATGAGGTAGAAGCTAAAGGTAAGCCTTTTGGAGATGTATGGAATGATATAATGTCATTTCAACAACAACCTACTTCGGATGAGAAAGTGGATTATGCAACTCAAAAGCCTACTTCTCTATTAGAAAGAATTATAAACGCATCTTCAAACGAGGGAATGTTAGTAGCTGATTTCTTTGGGGGAAGCGGTGTGACTGCTACCGTAGCAAATAAACTTGGAAGAAAGTTTATTACTTGCGATATTGGCATTAATGCTATTCAGACAATGCGCGATAGGTTGGTTTCTGACGGCGCAGAGTTTTCTGTTATGGAAATCAAAGACGGCGTACAACTCTATCGCAATCCTGTTCAGACAATGGACAAGATTAAGTCCTTAATCCCCGGACTTAAAAACGAAGATTCTCTTGATTCATTCTGGGAAGGTGCTATTTCAGACAGCAAGGACGGAACAATTCCCGTTTATGTGCCGAACCTTATGGACAGCACTTCAAAACTGCTTGACAAGGTCATGATGAACAGAATAATACATCAGGCAATCCCAGATCTTGACAGCGACATTAAAAAAGTAATTGTTTACTATATTGATATAACAAGCATTGATGAAATTAAAGCGTTCATCAACGAGGACGACAGCACAAATGTTGAAATTGAATTGCGCGATTTAAAAACAATTCTTGATGACGTTGTTATTGAGGACACAGCAGAGTTTACGATTTCAGAAAACAAAGAGGATTTGTTTGGTGGTTATGTAATAACAATAGACAAGTTTGCAAGTGACAGAGTGTTCGGAAAAATCCTTGAATTTAATAATAAAAACGTACTTAATTCTAAGAAAGGATTTACGCCTATCACTATCAGCGATGACGGTTTGGAAATGATTGAGTTTATCAGCGTTGATTCAACCGCAGATGATGGTGAGTGGCATTCCGACAGCGAAATAAAAATTGATAAACTTGGATATGTTATAGCAAATGGAAATAAGACAAAAGATTTCTGGGACGGAAAAATCAAGTGCGACAAAAATCCGCTCAGAATAAAAATTCGCAACATCTGCGGCGATGAAACTGTTTTCAAAGCATAATAAAAGCATAATATTTATTTGCGTACAGAGAAGGAATCATTCACAAATTGGAACAATTGTGCTAAAATATATTGACAAGAGTTTTCTTCTCTGTTATAATAAAAATGAAAATTGAATTAACCGAGTGCAATTTTGTTTTGCATATCGGAGCACCGAGCAACGAGCCGCAGCGCAACGGCGCTGTGTATGAAACGAGCATCAAATAGCCGGGCACATTTACTGAACACCAGGAGTGTTTAGTGTGTGCCCGGCTTTTCTTTTTCCTAGATAGTTTGGTGCAAACCAATAATTTTTCAGCAATACCTTAGTGGGAAGAATTTTGAATAATTTGTAAATTCTGGTTGTCAAATCCAAAAAAATTCAGCAATACCTTAGTGAAGGGGTAATCGCAAAAATTTGTACTCGAATTTTAGCGTTCACATGATTTTCCGTGATTGAATATTTTCTATATATTTATCTATTGGATGGATGAGTTACAAAATGCAATATGAATATTGCGCCCACTTTTTGTTATCAAAACTCTTAATGAGTTTGATATATATCCGTCAGGGCGAGATGACGGAACTGTACCTTGACAATTGAATACTGCAAAAATCTAACGGAAGGAGAAGGCTTATGAGATACCAAAATAAAACTCAAAGCGGCAGATATTTCCTGTTACCTAACAGTATCTTTAAACAGAAATTATTACCGCGCGACCTCAGCGTCTATTGCTGTTTGAAGTATCATAGTGGAACAGACTTTACCTGCTTCCCCTCAAGAAAAACCATCGCCAATGAATGCCGAATGTCATTGCCTACAGTCGATGAAGCTCTGAAAGTTCTTGAGGATAAAGGCTTGGTTTCTGTCACCCGAAGATATGACTGTAACAACGGCAACCGACGCTCACATCTCTACCGTATCTATCAACCGGATTGATAACGGGTAGTAAAGGAACTTGTTATATAATAATGAAAAGGCTGAAAAGCGCAGGCTAAAACGATGATTATTCCCGCAGAAAACTGTGTTTTCTCAGCCTTTGGCTGAGGCAAAGCAGAGCGCCCGGCTATCCACCGGGCACGATATTACGGGCAGAAGCCCGAACCCACTTTTTTTAGGAGATGATTAAATGAACGAAAACAGAAAAAGAAATATTACGCTTACGGTTCGTCTGACCGATAAAGAAAAGCGTAAAATCACTGAACAGGCGCAAAAGGCAAAGATGAATCTGACCGATTTTATCGTCGCCGCTACCTGTCATCCGCTGATATTTGTTCCCGAAGATTTGAAGCCTGCCGTTGCCGAAATGAATCGTATGGGCAACAACATTAATCAGATAGCAAGAAAGATTAATAGCGGCGCCGTCAGGTCATATAACTTTGACGAAGTGCTTGAAAAGCAAAATGAAATTATTTCTTTGCTTCAGGAGATTGCAGATGCCAATAGTGAAATTTGTAAAAAATTCTCACCAAAGTAAAACGGCACTTCAAAAGTCGATTGAATATGTTACGCAGGAGAAGAAAACGCTCGCCGATAACGGTATGCGTTACGTGTCGGGTATCAACTGTAACGGGCTTAATGCCTACAACGAAATGATGCTGACACGCAGTGCTTATCCGTTCAAGGGGACAAATTATAGCGAGCGTTTCTTCTATCAATATATTCAGTCGTTCGATTCAAAGGAAGAAATAACTGCTGATGAAGTTCACGCTATCGGTCTGGAGTTTGCCGAACAGGCTTGGAAAAATCATCAGGTGTTAGTGGCAACGCATATTGACAGAGGACATCTGCATAATCACTTCATCATCAGCCCGATAAATCTTGAAACGGGAAAGCGGCTCCGACAGAGTCCGCAGACACTCAAACACCTGCGAAAACTGAGCGACGATATCTGTCAGCAACACGGTGTAAAAAATCTGAAACCGTATGATTACAACACGCCTTCGGGATTGGAACAAGGCGAACTACGAGCCGCTGAAAAAGGTGCGAGCTGGAAGTTTGAATTGATGTTTGTAATTGATGCGGCGATGAAGCAATGTAAAAACAAACACGACTTCTTTGAATTTATGAAACAACACGGCTACCAGGTCAGGTGGACAAGCGAAAGAAAATATATCACCTACACTTGTCCAAACGGTATGAAATGCCGCGACATAAAACTCCACGAAGAAAAATACAGAAAGGAGGAAATGAACCTTGAATTCGAAATTCGAAAGCTTGAAGCAGAAGAACGCAGCCGCCATTCAGCAGATGGAAAAGGCGACCAATCTTACGATAGTCGATACGAAAATGTGGGAAAATATGATAGAACTACAGCAGACACAGTGCGACCAACTGACAGCGATTTATTACGTGGTTCTGGACAAAGCAGACGAAACATCGCTGCAAGCCGTAAAAGACGTTCTGGAAAGTCAGAAGACAGCAATAGAGTCAGCAGCGGAAACGGCATCAAAAAAGATGACGGAAGGTATCTCCGACCAGACGGAAGCATTATCACAACAGGTTGGGAAACAGAAAGATCAATTCTCTTTACAGATGAACAATCTGGAAGATACGACTTCGGAAATCAGGAAGAAACTCCTGCCACTGCTGATTGGAATTCCTACAGCCGTCCAAGTGTTATTTCTGACAGCTTATATTTTATTGGAAATCTATTTGAAATGATTGATAACCAAACGCATAAGCCACGCAGAAAGCACGCACGGCTCTCCCAAAAGGAGAAAGAAAAGAAGCTCGCTCACGGTCAGAAAATCGATGACGATTATGGCTTTGAGCAATCAATGTAAAAAAGTCCTGCTCTGTTGAGATACAGGGCAGGCAGATTGGAGAAAATATGAAAACAATAAAAACAGCAGTGATGACTGCAACAATAACTTAAGAATTGGAGGTTGATATAAAATCAAGTAAAGTTAGTGTTGCCGTATGGCAATTTTTCCACAACACGAAATCGAAGCGTTTTCAAGATTGCTTCTCCCGCAGATACAAGCATTCTTTGACTCGGAAGAAGGTCAACGGGAATATGAAGAATGGAAGAAAGAACAGGAGAAACGGAAAAATCAAGAAAACCCCGATTAACAAGTACATGGCAGAGGTGCAACAGCCTCTGCCGTAATCAATTAATATGTTTCAACAGGAAGATAAAAAATAAACCCGAAACCTTTGCTTATTAGCGTAAAGTTCGGATTTATCCTGTTTGGCTCCCCATGGCGGACGAATAGACGCACCCTCTTTATTGCACTAACGGCAGGCGAAAGTGAACGCAACCTCCTCTCATCAGTTGGTCAGCCCAACAATCAAATCAAGGGAACAAAGCGCGAAAAGTTTTCGCACAACGATATTCGTTTTAAAAACGAATATCGCTTTCAAAGTATTGTTCCCGTTGAGTTGACGGATGGTGTTGCCCGGCAAACAACTGAAAACTAATTTATTCTTATTGAATCTTCACACTTTCTGTGGTAAAATAATCAGCGGGTGATTATTATGAAAATAAAAGACGGATTTGCCAAAAGAGAAATTGCGGGCTCACACATTGTTGTTCCCGTTGGAAAAAAGGCTCTTGAATTTAATGCTATGATAACTCTCAACGAATCGGGCGCATTTTATTGGGACTGCTTTCAGAAGGATATTTCGATTGACGAGGCAGTTAAAAAAGTCCTCGATGAATATGAGGTTGAAGAGGAAAGAGCAAGAAAAGATGTTGAAAGATTCGTTTCAATGCTCAGGGAAAACGATTTGATTGAAGAGTGAAAATAAGATAATCTGTTTTTATTTTGATTTTCAGATGGGACAACCGGGGACCGTCCCCGATTGGCATAAGTTAATAATGTAGGGGAGGGTTTCAACGCCCTCCCCTTTATGATTTTTATTATCTTTTTATTTTGTAGTTCGGTTCGCCGAGAAGAAGTATTGCAGGTGCAATACGCTCTTTGAGCATCTTTTCAAGTCCATATGGAAGAGGAAATCCCGAAAAATCAACATAGTGAACCGCAAGCGTCGGCAAATCGGGGAACGAAGAGTTCCTGATAATGATGTGTTTTTCATCCGTAAAGTCAAAATCAAGCTGACGAACCTGACAGGTTTCTTCCATTCTTACGAGAATGCGAAGAACAGTTTTTGAAATCCAGGCAGCCTTTGTGCAGGCTGTGAATTTAATGTCGCCGAAACCTACCCGACTCTTGGCATATGTATTATTCATTCCAAGACGGATTCTGTTAACAAAACTGCCCTCTTTCCATGTCATCCAAAGCTCGTTATCCTTATCAAGGCTGAGAATAAAGCGGTCGGTATTGCCGATATGTTCGTTAAAAACGGTTGAAACAGTTACATTGAGCATGGACGCAAAGGCGCTTGATTTTGTATACAACGCCTTTTGGTTATACTTCCTTTCAAGCTCCTCATTGCGCTCGACTGAAGGAAGATAATCCTTATCGGGAAGCGAGCCCAACAGCTCCTTAAGCTTGCCTTCATATTCCTCCTCAGGCTCAGACCAGAGATTTTTTGCAAGGTCGCTGACAGCCTTTGAAAGCAATTCATCCTTTGAAACGGCGGCATTGATAACCAAAACGGTGTCGCGGTTTTCAAAAACATATCCCATCTGCCCAAACAATCCGTATGCGCGGTATGTATCGGGAATTGAGGTGCGCCAGAAGCCGTAGCCATAGCCCCTTGTTACATCGGGCTGACCCTTTTTAACCGTTGGAACCTGATAGGCGGTTGCCTGTTCAACCCATGATTTCGGAAGAACACGCTTGCCGCAGTATATTCCTCCGTTTGAATAACAGAGCATTATCTTTGCAAAATCCTCGGTCGGCAAATAAAGTCCCCAGCCGCCTGCGGCATAGCCGTGTATACCCGTTTCCCAAACAGGTTTATCGGTTATCCCGAGAGGGAGAAAGAGACGCGGCATCAGAAAATCAACGAGCGTTTCGCCGTATACCTTGCTGATTATCGCAGAAAGCATATAAAAATTATCGTTAACATAAAGAAATTTTTTGCCGGGTTTTGCAAAAAACGGAGCGTCAAAAAAGATTTTAACCCAATCCTTCATATGGCGCGATTTTGCCATACTAATCATTTTGCCGGCTGTCATCGTAACAAGATGGCGAACGGTTACTTTTTTGTTGAGCCCGAGTCTGTCGTACTCGGGGAAAAACTTGCTTATTGAATCATTAAGGCTGACTTTTCCCTCTTCAACAGCAAAGCCGAGAGCCGTTGCGGTTATCGATTTTGAAACGGAGTAGAGAATGTGCCTTGTGTTTTTATCATAGGGCGCATGGCACCCTTCGGCAACAACACACTGGTTTTTCAAAAGCATAAATGAGTTTATTCCGAGATTTTCCCTTTCGGCTCTCTCAACAAAATCATAAACCGCCTTCGGATTGATTCCGTTTTCGCAGCAGCTGCCGCGCCTGATTGATTTGCTCATTAAATCACGACCGTTTTCAACAAATTCTGTCCTCATTATACCACGGGTGTATAGTTTTTTGCAACAACCAACCCCAACGGCGGTATAATACAAAATAATAATGTTAAATAACAAACAAAACCGCCGGACTGTTCTTCCGATTTTGTGCGACCTTCGGTCTCAACGACAGGACTTTTATTATCACGATACAAGAAACCGTACAGATTCCAAATTTTCACAAATAAAAATAGTATTCTTTATTGACAAAAGGTAAAAAATGTGCTATTGTATCTATGGTTAGCGGCGGCTAACCCTTTGTTCGCCAAAAGAGTTAGCATATGCTAACTGGATTCTATTCCTTTTTCCTATTTCTAATCATATCTTTGGTTAGCCGCACTAACATATACTAAAATATTGTAAGCAAAATCGGGAAACCGATTAAATTTTTAGAAAGGAAGTTAGCAAATGCTAACTTAAGGTAAAACATTATGAAAGTAGCAGTAGTTTATTGGAGCGGCACAGGTAATACAGAGGCAATGGCAAATGCTGTTGCAAGCGGTGCGGCTGAGGCAGGTGCTGAAGTACAGATGTTTGGTGCTTCAGAATTTAATAGCAATATGGTTGCTGAGTTTGACAGTATTGCCTTTGGCTGTCCTTCAATGGGTGTTGAAGAATTAGAGGACAGCGAATTTCAGCCGATGTTTGACGATGTAAAGGGCTCTCTTTCAGGCAAAAAGGTTGCACTTTTTGGCTCTTACGGCTGGGGCGATGGCGAATGGATGAGAACCTGGCAGGCTGATTGTGAATCGGCAGGTATTTCGCTGGTAGCTGACGGCCTTATTGTAAATGAGGCTCCCGATGATGAAGCTGTTAAAAACTGTCAGGGACTCGGAAAATCATTAGCATAATTTTAAATCAAGGAATATCCATAATGTCAATTGATAAATATTTGGTGCAACACTGCGCTCCCACGCTAGCATCACTGAAAACGGCAAATATGTTTTCATGCTCTTACGATAGCGAAAAGAGTCTCAATAATTCCATTGAGTTTTGGAACGAAATTTTTAAGAGCAAGGGCGTTGAACTCGTCGTACTGAAAAAACAGAATAATACTGCACTGATTTATGTTTGCAGAAAAAGTCGTTTAGCAGCCGATCTCGCAAAGGAAGGCGTTGCTGAATTCCTTGCGGATTACGGATACAATAGTATTGATACAGATGAAGCCATTAATACGCTGAAAGGTCGTCTTCTCTCCTTAAGTGAATTTCCTCACGAAATCGGGATTTTCCTTGATTATCCTCTTGGCGACGTGAAGGGTTTTATTGAAAATGCAGGTGCAAACTGTAAATGCACAGGCTGTTGGAAGGTTTATTGCAACGAGTGTGAAGCGGTCAAAATGTTTGCCAAATTCAAAAAATGCAGAGAGGTTTATTCCCGCCTCTATCTGAGTGGTGAAAGAAATATTATGCAATTAACTGTTAAATCGGCGGGTTAGCGTACTTCTGATAAAAATGTTTAGAACACAGAGAAATCTGTGTTCTGTTTTGCTCTATTTTTGAAAACATCCTTATTGAAAGAGGCGTTTAATCTGCCGATTTTGTTTTATCTATTGAAATATTAACGCGGTGGCGCTATAATGCGGTTAGCAACAGCTAACCAACTAAAAATACGGAGGTCGATTATGAAAGAAAATAAACCTAAAAAACAAAATGATGTTTCGCATCTTCTCAGTTATGCAGGAAATCACAAGGGACTTACCTTTCTCGGACTGTTTTTTTCAGCAGTTGCTATGATACTCGGTATGGCACCATATATTTGCATTTGGCTTGTTGTAAGAGATTTAATTGCTGTTGCACCAAACTGGTCTGAGGCGAAAAACCTTTCCGTTTACGGCTGGCTTGCATTTGCTTTTGCGGTTGCAGGAATACTGTTTTATTTCATTGCTCTGATGTGTACGCATCTTGCAGCTTTTCGTACAGCGTCAAACATCAGAAAACAAGGCGTAGCACATCTTATGGAAACGCCGCTCGGTTTTTTTGATAACAATGCATCGGGACTGCTTCGCAACCGTCTTGACGGAGGTGCAGCCGAAACGGAAACCCTGCTCGCGCATAACCTTGCAGATATAGTGGGAACTGTGGCAATGTTTATTGCGATGCTTGTGCTGATGTTCGTCTTTGATTGGCGTATGGGATGTGCCTGTCTGCTCGCGGCGGTAGTTTCAATACTTGCTATGTTTACGATGATGGGCGGAAAAAATGCAAAACTGATGATGGAATATCAGGCAGCGCAGGATGTAATGAGTAAAGCAGGCACGGAATATGTGCGGGGTATTCCCGTAGTAAAGGTCTTTCAGCAAACTGTATATTCCTTTAAAGCCTTCAAATCGGCGATTGAGGATTACAGCGAAAAAGCCGAAAAATACACGGATGGCGTTTGCCGTATGCCGCAGTCGGTTAATCTGACCTTTACCGAGGGCGCATTTGTTTTTCTTGTTCCCGTTGCACTGTTTATTGCCCCCTCCGCTATCGCGAGCGGAAGCTTTGCAAAATTTATTACTAATTTTGCCTTTTACGCTGTTTTTTCAGCAATAATTTCTACAGCGCTTGCCCGTATTATGTTTGCAGCCAGCGGTATGATGCTTGCACAAACAGCGCTCGAAAGAATTGATAAGGTTATGAATGCACCGACTTTGGAAATTGCAGATAATCCGAAAGTGCCTCAGAGCAACGACGTAACCTTCAAAAACGTGACGTTTACTTATGACGGCTCCGAAACGCCTGCTCTTGAAAACATTTCATTCTCCGTTAAAGACAAGGAAACGGTAGCGCTTGTAGGACCATCAGGCGGAGGAAAGACGACAGCGGCAAGTCTGATACCGCGCTTTTGGGATGTTTCCTCCGGCGCCGTTGAAGTGGGTGGCGTTGATGTTAGGGATATAGCACCGCAAGTACTGATGGACAGAGTGGCATTTGTTTTTCAAAATGACCGGCTGTTCAAAACGACAATTTTTGAGAATGTTCGTGCAGCGCGTCCCGAGGCTTCGCGTGACGAAGTGCTCAAAGCCCTTCACGACGCTCAGTGCGACGATATCGTTGAAAATTTGCCTGACGGAATAGATACTGTTATAGGTGCTGGCGGAACATATCTTTCAGGCGGCGAACAGCAGAGAGTCGCTCTTGCTCGTGCAATATTAAAAAATGCTCCTATTATCGTTCTTGATGAGGCGACTGCTTTTGCGGATCCCGAAAATGAAGCGCTAATACAAAAAGCGCTCAGAACATTGACGAAGGACCGCACCGTTATCATGATTGCGCACAGATTGTCCACAGTTGTCGGTGCAGACAGGATTTTTGTTCTTGATGAAGGTAAGCTTATTGAAGAAGGAACGCACAACGAGCTCGTCGCAGCAGGCGGCAGATATGCAAAAATGTGGGACGACTACAATAAAGCGGCTATGTGGAAAATCACGGCGGAAAAGGAGAAAGTGTAAATGTTTTCAGACAAATTCAAACGCAGATACGCCCTTACGGATAAGGGCTTGAGAAACACTAAGCAAGCAACCTTCTGGACAGTGATTGTCAATCTCGTGATGATGGGCGGTATCGGTATACTGTACTATATGATGAACGGTTTTATGAGCACTTTTCAAAGCGGAAAAACGCTTCCCAATGTTTGGCTGTTTATCGGAATGGTTGTTTTATTCCTTGTGCTTTCGCTCATTACGCATCTTGAACAGTACAAATCAACCTACGGACTTGTATATAACGAGGTTAAGGATACACGCCTTGCTCTTGCAGAGCGTCTGCGCCGTTTACCTCTCGGCTATTTCGGAAAACGCGATCTCGCAGACCTTACCGAAACCATTATGGGAGATGTAAACCGCCTTGAGCATGTGTGGTCTCATTGTCTTGGTTATCTTTACGGAGCATTTCTTTCTACGGCTATTGTTGCCGTGGGTTTGATTGTTTATGACTGGCGACTTGCTATTGCTTGCCTGTGGGGGGTACCGGTTGCATTTGCACTTCTATTCGGCAGCCGTAAGATTTCAAAAAACAATTCAGAAAAGCTTAAAGCATCTGCCGTATCCGTTTCTGACGGAATACAGGAATCTATTGAAAACATTCGTGAAATACATGCAACGAACCAGGAAACGCGTTTTCTTGAAGGCTTAAATAAAAAAATAGACGCTCATGAGAAAATGAATATCAAAAGCGAGCTTGTAGTCGGCTTGTTCGTTAATGCCGCTTCTGTTATTATGCGTCTCGGTGTGGCAACAACTATTCTTACCGGCGTTTCTCTTATTCTGTCGGGTAAAATTGATTTTATGCTTTTGTTTATGTTTTTACTCGTTATCACAAGAGTTTATGCGCCGTTTGACCAGAGTCTTGCGTTGATTGCAGAAATGTTTGTGTCTCAGGTGTCTGCCAACCGATTAAATGAAATCTATGAAACGCCCATTGCAGATGGTTCGGATACCTTTGAACCAAAAGGTCACGATATCGTTTTTGAAAATGTAAGCTTTTCATATGACGGTAAACCAGTTTTGAAGAATGTGTCTTTTACGGCAAATGAAGGCGAGGTTACTGCACTCGTAGGTCCGTCAGGCTCCGGAAAGAGCACCTGCGCAAGACTTGCGGCAAGACTTTGGGACGCCTCGCAGGGCAAAATCACCGTCGGCGGTATCGACATTTCAACCGTTGATCCGGAACTGCTTCTGAGTGATTATTCCATGGTATTTCAGGATGTTGTGTTGTTTGATGATACCGTTATGGAAAACATACGCCTCGGCAAGCGCGGTGCAACCGATGAGGAAGTTTTAGCAGCGGCAAAGGCTGCAAACTGCGACGAGTTTGTTTCAAGACTTCCAAAAGGTTATGCTACGCCAATCGGTGAAAACGGTGCAAAGCTTTCAGGCGGCGAACGCCAGCGTATATCTATTGCTCGTGCGCTTTTGAAAAATGCACCTATTGTATTACTTGACGAGGCTACCGCTTCGCTCGATGTAGAAAACGAAACAAAGGTGCAAGAAGCACTCTCTCGCTTGCTTGCAGGGAAAACCGTTCTTGTTATTGCTCACAGAATGCGCACCGTTTCGGGGGCAGACAAAATAATCGTTCTCAAGGAAGGTGCCGTTATTGAGCAGGGCGCACCTGAGGAATTATTGAAAAATGAGAATAGCCTGTTCAGACATATGGCGATATTGCAATCGTCAGGCGCTAACTGGAGCATCAAAGAATAATTTTATTAGTTGATTAAAACAAATTATTTTGCTATTCTAATATAAATCATTATTTTGAACCATTTTAGGAGGAAGCCTTATGCACGAATCGGGTGAAATGTATCTTGAAACGATCTATGTTTTATCGCAAAAAAGCCCTGCGGTACATTCAATTGATGTTGCAGAGGAAATGGGCTTTTCAAAGCCGAGTGTAAGCAGAGGAATGGGCTTGCTCAAAAAAGGCGAATTAATTTCGGTTGACGATAAGGGCTATATTAAACTGACTGAAATGGGTCTTGAATATGCAAAAAAGATTTATGAAAGACATACTGTTTTAACAGAATTGCTTGTCAGCTTCGGTATTGATGAGGGAACCGCCGCCGAGGATGCCTGCAGAATTGAACATGTGATTTCAGATAAGTCTATGAGCGCAATTAAAGAAAAGCTTAACCAATGAATTATCCCCCTGTTTTGATGAATAGGGGGATAATTTTATCTGATTTTGTCTATATTCAAGATGATGACCTGCTGATTGTTTTGAGCTTTTGAGGTTTTTGCAGGGGCGTTTTTTGTGCTCTGACATTAATTTAAGCCGCCGAAGGTGAAACGCATTCATAGCAGTATGACGGTGGATTCTCTTCTCAGCTATCGAACAGTCCACCGGACTGTTCTCCCGATTTCGTGCGACCTTCGGTCTGCGAAACCGGAGTTCGTTTCTCATCCACCCTAATTAAAGAATTAAACCGAGAAGACAAAAGCCTTCTCGGTTTAATTGGTGGAAGAGGGTGGATTCTCTTCTCAGCTATCGAAAGTGCCACTGGCACTTTCTCCCAAATTTGCCCAGCAAAGCATTGCACGGCAAATTTGGAGTTCGTTTCGAATCCACCTATCATAGAAAAACACCGAACAGGCAGAAGCCTGTTCGGTGTTTTTGGTGGAAGAGGGTGGATTCGAACCACCGAAGTCGTTGACGGCAGATTTACAGTCTGCTCCCTTTGGCCGCTCGGGAACTCTTCCATATTGCAGAACAGCTCAATTTCAGCCGTTCCGGCGTGGAGCTGGTGAACGGACTCGAACCCCTGACCTGCTGATTACAAATCACGGCAATTCATATAACAATGAGCCACAAACCGCCATTTCAAGCCATTTTTAGCAATTTCTATTTTAGCAGATTTGACCACTTTATACCAAATTAACGCAAGTCTTACAACCGCTTTTAATTCATAAGTGGTCAATAAGTGGTCAGATAAGTGGTCAAAAACTTCCACATTGAAACCATTATTTGAGCATGATTATAGCATATAAAAAAACACAAAATAAGTCATGAAAAAACTATTTTGTTCTCATAACCTTTATTTATTGCTGGCATTAAAAAGATAAGCTGGTATAATCAAGTTGATACTGTCAGTGAAAAGAAGGGGTGGTAGAAATAGTGAAACAGGAACAATTAAGAAAACTGTATGATATATTCTATGAATCGGCGACAACTCAGTATCTGCCAAACAAAAAAGAACAGAAAGAAGCAGCAGACAAGTTTTATGATTTCATTGAGGAAGTACAAAGCAATCCAGATCTTCTGGGAGATGACGATTCAACCTTGAATTTGTATCTTAAGGATTATCTTGATGAGTATGCATTTGCAGCGTTTGGAATCGGGTTTGCTCTTGGAAAAAGCATAGAAACCGAAACCGATGCATTTACGCCACACATAAAGGCAATCAAAACAGATTATTAAAAAAAGAATGACAGTATCATACGAGCCTTGTAAACGAACAGGGCTTGTATTATTTTCCCTTATCGTGGTATAATGAACTCAACAAATCGAGAGTTGTGGAGGATATTATGAGTTTTATGTTTGTTGCGCTCGGCGGTGCTCTCGGAGCGGTCCTGCGCTATGCAATTAGTTTAATTCCTGTTAAAACGGAATTTCCCGTTCTTACGCTGATAACAAATATCATCGGTGCAG
>JAFUZY010000071.1 GCA_017476375.1 Eubacterium sp. | reverse complement strand
GTTCGCCGATAATATAATCGGAGCGCAGCGACCCGAAATTCATCATTCATCATTCATAATTCATCATTCGCGAAGCGCCTGTCCCCGTGTGCTGTTGAGGGAACGCCCATTTCGTTCGCCGATAGTATAATCGGGTGTGGGCTGAGCCCACCCGAAATTCGTAATTCGTAACTCGTAATTCGTAATTATTAAAATAACGGACTGCAAAGCAGTCCGTTATTTTTATTTTTTTGCTTTTATCTGAGATTTGATGATATGACTAATTGCCTTTGAGCCTTTTGTTACATAGTTTTTGAGGTTTCCGGCAAATCCTGTCATTATCGGGTTTTTCAGCTTGCTTTCGTCAATTGAATCAGCCTTAGCCTCCTTAAACTTAACATCATCATCATAAAACGGAGTCAGTATTCCCTCTTCGTTATCCGTTGCAACAGCGCCGTCTGCAAAGGCAAGAATGTTTTCAAGCTGTTTGCCTTCGGGCTCGGCACCCTCAAATGCAAATATTCCCATAAGGGCTGTTTCGCTGTTTCCGTTATATGCAGGAGCAAGCGATTTGCCCTGAGGGGTTACAAGGGTGTATGTCGCAAGAATTTCGTCGTTTGCGCGTCCCCAATGGTGGCGCTGAGGACCGTAGTATGTTCCGAAAGGATTCATATGAACGGTTTTATCCTCATCAAGCCGCATCGGGCATTGAGCCATTGAGCAAAGCACCTGGCGCGCATTTGCAAGAGCAATTCCCGTTTTTCCGTCTGTTAAGCCTACTAAACCTGCTGTTAACTGATGGTTGAAGGAATAAATCTTTTTATTCTTTTCGTCGCATTCGGGGAAAGACTGAGTTCTGAAAGACGAAATATCGCCCATAAAGTTTCTTTTGATAACCGAAATATCGCCGTCAAAATTCGGCGTAATCTGGAACGGAACAGCCTCTTTCCAGCTCATATCCGAAAATCTTCCGAGTGAGGAATTCTCGGTTGAAATTGAGGTTGTTTCGGGAGTATAGGGATAATTGACGGTTGATTTAACATAGATTGCGTCGCTGCTCTTCATCGTGAAGAAATCAAAGGTGAAATTACCCTGCTCGGTCTGATTCGGAAGATTGATTATTCCGCTGACTCTTATTCCCCTGCCCGAGCCGCCGAGAGTCAGGGCAGCTGCGCTTATATTCTCGAAATTATACTGAGTTTTATCATAGGTGATAAAGCCTTTTAAGAAGGTTTCATCGCCTATTTTTTTGCCGTTTGCATAAACCGAATACAGATTTCCGTGGACAGAAAATCTCATTTCAAGCTTATCGGTTTTAAGAGAATAATCGGTATCGGGAGTAAGCTCGCTCTTTTTGATAGAAACGCCAACCTCGTATTTGGGCTGAGCATTTTTGAATTTCAAAAGCGCGAAAACGCTGTTTAATTCATCATCCATCGGGATGATGGCATAATCGGCTAAATCCTTTGAGGTGAGCTTAATCTGAGAAGCATCGGATATTTCTTTATTGACCTTAAGCTGAACGCATTGAAAATCCGAATTTGTTATGTTGTTGAGAGTAAGCTTTTCTGTTTTTGCAAGGGCTGAGCTTTCCTCTTCGATAATCTTCCCTGCAAGCTCGTTTGCCTTCTTTTCACGCTGAATGTTGAGAACAGGAGTTGCAAGACCGAAATGGGTTGTTGAAAGAAGAAGAACTCTGTCTTTAAACGAGGGCGATTCAAAATCACTCTTTGCATTAACCTTGCTCATTGCTCTCGCTCTTTCAACAGCGGTCCAGATTTTTCTGTTATATGGCTTTTCAGCCCATGAGGCATAGCCTGCGAAGTTGCCGTCTGCAGTATCATGGGTGAAGGAAATCTCGCCGATAGCTTCGTGGTCTTTTATGTATCCGCCCGGCGTGTTGAAAACAATATAATCAAGGTCTGCAATTTCGCGAACAAGACCGTTTATGCCGTCTGTATTAGCGATTTTGCCCTTTAGAAGAGGAATATTCATCGGCTCCCAGAAAACGCTGTCTGCATCCATATTGATGAAGATAAACATATCGTTGTTTATCTCTCCGCTTTCCTGCTTTTTATGAAGCTCTTTAACCCATGCTCTCAGGCAGCCTGCATCACAAACATCCGAATTTGAATATGTTGGTATAATCGTCATACTCTCGCCCTTATACGAATACTTCACAGGGTTGAAGGCGATTTCATCGGGAAGCTTCGGAATAATTGTTCTGAAGGCGTCAAAAGGAACACAGGAATAATAAAGGCAGAGCGCCTTAACCCCTGTTTTGTTATACAGAGTGACCTGGGAGGGGGTAAACATAACCTCCTGCGGACGAACGATTTTTTCATATTCTCCGAAAATATCCTTCAGACCGCTTCCCTGCTCATTGGTTACGGCAAGCTCAATTGAAGCCTCAAACTCCTCTTCATTCATAGCGCCGAGAGCGCCGTTTGAATATCCCATGATGATATTCTCATCACCGTATTTCTTAACACGCTCCTTCATACTCTCGATAATATCGGGAGCATATTCGGGAAGAATCTGCTCAAGAGAAAAGAAATTTTCGCTGTCCCATGTGCCTTTAACAGGTATTCCCTCTTCATTGCATTTATTAAGAACATCAATAATCTGGCGGATAATTCTTATATCCGAACCAAATCCGAAATTATCGTTTGTGTCGCCCCTATAAGAATGATAGCAGTTAACATGAAAGCCAAACGCAACGTGAATCTTGTTTTCTTTCATTATTCTTCCTCCTCTCTGATTCTTGCAAGCTCAACCTTGATTTTTTCAAGCTTCTTCTTTGACAGGCTATAACCAAAAGCAAGAAGAACAAACATAATTCCAAGGGTTATTGCAGGAACAAGAGTTGAAATATCATAGAGCTTATCAAGAACCGCCCTGTCCTGACCGATGCCAACCTTGTTTACATCATAGCCAATAAATGCAAGAAGAGCGTTAACGCCTGCGCCTGCAAGGGTTTGACCGAGTTTTCTTGTAAAAGAATAGAGCGAATAAGCAGTTCCCTCTTCTCTTCTGTGAGTTCTTAATTCATGGTAGTCGATAACATCCATAACAAGCGCCCAGACCTCAAGAACAAGGAAGGTCTGACCCATTCCCGAGAAGAATGTGAACGCAAGGAAAACATAAGGATTTCCTGCAAGTGCTGTTCCTCTTAAAACAAAGAGAAGAATATTGATAACTGCTGCAAAACCGAGACCAACTGCGCAAAGCTCTTTCTTTCCGAACTTTGTTATCAGCTTGCCCATAAAGGGAAGGAAGAGAGCCATCGGTCCATAGGTGCAAACTGTTACGAATGCATAAAGCCCCGGCTTTCCGTAGTAGTCCTTAAAGAGATAGTTAAAGGTTGTTTGATAATACATCTGGAAAGCAATAAGGAGCATTGAAACAACGCAAAGAACAACGAAGGGCTTGTTTTTTGCAAGGTCTTTCATAGTTCTGAAAATGTTGAAATTTCTGTCTTTCTGCTTTTCGGGAAAAACAACACGCTCTTTTGTCATTCTGAAATGAAGATAATAAATAACAACGGAAATGATTGCAAGAATTAAAACCGCAACCGTCATTTTATTACCGTCGAGAACCTTTACCCCTTCAGCATTTTCAGTGTAAACAATCATCGGGAGAAGGATTGTTGCAGGGAGTCCGCCGACGCCTGCGCCGATTGAACGCCACATTGAAAGAGATGAGCGCTCAAGCTCGTCATCGGTAACAACGCTTGCAAGCGAGCCGTATGGATTGTTTACGGCGGTATACATCATTGCGTAGAGAAGATTTGTAACATAAGCATAAACGATATACTTACCCGGTGCAATGC
>JAFUZY010000070.1 GCA_017476375.1 Eubacterium sp. | reverse complement strand
TTCTTTCCTACGTCCAGCAATTTGAGGAGGCATTTGTTGACAAAGAGATTGAGAAGGCAAATTCCGAGCATTTTGCAGCTGTAAAGAAAGCAAAAAAGGATATCGTCAATCTCCAAACGAGATGTGATAACCTTGATGAGCTTTTCAAAAGGCTATATGAGGATATGGTTTCAGGCAGAATCAGCAATGAACGTTTTGATATGATGTCGGCAGACTATGAAACTGAGCAGAAAAGCATTAAGGAAGAGATTGCAAGGCTACAAGACCTGATAAATTCAGGCGAGCAAGAGCAATATGACTTGAATCAATTTCTCAAAAATGTTCGTAAGTACACCGACCCCGAAGCCTTAACCGCAGAAATGGTAAATGATTTGATTGACAAAATCGTTGTCCACGCTCCCGACAAGAGTAGCGGACACAGAACACAAAAAGTAGATATTTACTACAAAGCCATTGGTATTATCAACATTGCTGATGATGAGGATTTAGAAAAAATACATCCTCAAAAACAACCGGCATAACAAAAAGAATAGCGGTACAGCCGCTAAACTGTATCGCTATTCATAAAACCTTCCTTATCGCACCCATTCATTTCGGGCTTTGCTCATTTTTATTTAACAAAGGACTGCCGATTGCTGAAGAAGGCAATCGAGGATTTTGCGTCCTCGATTGAGTACAGCAACAGCTTTCTTTCCGTTGCCCCCTGCTCATACAAACAGGAGATTGCCGATTATTCCCTGCTTTTTTCAGGAATGGTTTATAAATACTTCACCTTAACCAAGGATAAATCTTTTCTTGAAAAAATGCTTCCTGCCTGCACATTTATAAATGATTATTATTCCTCCTTCGAGGATTTTGACGGGCTTTTGAAAAATGCTGATAAGGAATGGAATCTTGTTGACTGGCCCGAGGGTGCGAGGGATAACTATGAATTTTCAAACAAACACGCAGTTTTAAACGCCTATTACATTTATTCCCTTGAAAGTGAGGAAAATATTAAAAAAGCCCTCGGCATTGAATATATATGCAAGTCCGAGCAGCTTAAAAAGAGTTTTAATAATGAATTTTTAAGCAACGAAACAGGTCTTTATACGGATAACAAGGAAAGCGCTCATTCATCTGTTCATTCAAATATGCTTCCCCTTGCCTTCGGTATATGCAAAGATGAAAACAAAATTGCGGATTATCTCCTCCGAAGAGGTATGCGCTGCTCCGTTTATATGTCTTATTTTTATCTTAAAGCACTATGCAGGGCAGAGAGAAAAGAAGAAGCGCTTTCATTTATCACATCAAGCGATAAAAACAGCTGGCTGAATATGATAAACGAAGGGGCAACAACGCTTTTTGAAGCATGGGGCAAGGAAGAAAAATGGAATACGAGCCTTTTTCATCCCTGGGGCGCTTCACCCTTGCTGATTTATTTTGAAGAACTTGAAAAATAATAAATAATATGCTATAATAAAACTGTAGCAAACGGAATCGGGTGAGAATCCCGAGCAACAGCCATTACCGTATTTGACGAAAAGGATTTAACAAGCCATTGGGAAACCGAGAAGGCAAATCCGATGAAACTTCTATATCACAAGCCGGGAGACGCGCTGCACATTCAGTATATCCTTGGGCAAGATGGAGGATGGGACTGAAAAGGCATAACTATATGCCTTTTTCGTGCTACATTTAACTCTTCCCCGAGGGGAAGAGTTTTTTTATCAGGAGGAAAGAAAAATGAAAAAAATTCTATCGGTTTTATTATCCATTATTATTGCTTTAACAAGCCTTAGCACGGGCTTTGTTGCATTTGCCGATACAGATGATTTTGTTACCGAGCCAATACCGCTTGAAGCTCAGACAGAGCTTTCGCGCTATGCGGAAAAGCAGATGAAAAATGCGGGCGAATATCTTGTTAAAAACACATATGATATTTCAACCCTGAGCGCAGTTGATTTTTTAACTCTTTTGAATTCCGGCTATGATATGAGCGCATACACAGAAGGCTTTGTTAGTTCACTTAAGACTAACCTTGAGAAAAATAACGGAAAGCTTTTTGTTGAGGGAACAGAGTGGTATCAGGATTCCGAAACAAAAGAATGGAAATCATATTCATATAGCTATGAGGATATCGGCTATTACGGCGCTGCAATAATCATTCTTGAAAAACTTGGATATAACCCCGAAAGCTTTGAGGGATATAACATTGTTTCGGCATTTGAGAGCATCGACCTTGAAAAAGACAATTCAAATCCCTATTACTACAGAGTTGCAATCGAAGCTGCAAAGGGCGATTTTGCTAAAACTCTCTGCGATAACCTTATATCAAAATACTATGTTACGGGCAGCGGTCTCAACTACTGGGGCTTTTCCTGCGACAACACGGCTCATTTCTTAGCTTCAATCTCAGAATATAAGAATGAATACAAGGATTACGTTGAAGACGCCAAGAAGGTTATCAAGACATACACAAAGAAGAACGGCGCATTTGCGGATAACACCTATGTAACGGAGGTTAACCCCGATTCAACCGCGCTTGCAATGATGGCTTTTGCATCCGTAGGCGATGTTGAAACCGCTTTCACATATTATAAAAACCTTGTTGAAGGCTTTGAAGGCAAAACAGGCGTTTTCAAATACAATAATGAAGATAATCTCTATGCAACAAAGGATGCGCTTTTGGCTCTTGAATACTTTAAAACAGCCGTTGAGGCTCAGGGCTTTGAGCATCCCGAGGAGGTTTTAAAAACAACCGTTACCAAAGCAACAACAAAGAAAAACGGCAAAATAACAAAAACCTGCGTTATCTGCGAAAAGTCAACTAAAACAACAATTTATTATCCTAAAACAATAAAGCTTTCATCAACAAAATACACCTATTCGGGCAAAACGATAAAGCCGAGAATAACCGTTATCTCAAGCAACAAAAAAACAATTTCGGCTGATAACTACACAGTTAAGTTTTCAAGCAACACAAAGGTCGGAACGGCAAAGGCAACAATAACCTTTAAGGGAAATTACAGCGGCAGCGTTACCAAAACCTTTGCTATTAACCCGAAGGCAACAAGCATTTCAAAGCTTTCAAGCCCGAAGGCAAAGCAGATTAAGGTGAACTGGAAAAAGCAATCAACCCAGACAAGCGGTTATCAGATTCAGCTTGCAACTGATAAAAGCTTTTCAAAAAACAAGAAGCTGGTAACTGTTTCAGGCTCAAAAGCAACCTCAAAGACAGTTAAATCTCTTAAAGCCAATAAAAAATACTATGTCAGAGTAAGAACCTTCAAAACCGTTGACGGAAAAAAGTATTATTCCGGCTGGTCAGCAGCAAAAACTGTTAAAACGAAGAAATAAAGCAAAAAACGCTTGGGCAACCAAGCGTTTTTTAAGTTGCGCGTTTCGCGTTTCGCGTTGCAAGTTATTGGTTTACTCGCTGCGCTCAGACAATAAGTTACGTGAACCGTGGTTCGTGGTTCGTGATTCGTGATTTTTTACACACCTCATCCACCGCAGGCGGTCCCCCTTCCCCTCAAGGGGAAGGTGTGAGGCTTTTTCGACCGCCGATAATACAATCGGGTGCGGGTGTCCCGCCCGAAATTCGTAATTCGTCACTCGTAATTCGTAATTATAAAAAACTGCCCGACGGGCAGTTTTTTATCTATGTGTTCCGTAAAAGAACAGGGCAACAACGCCTGCTCCTGTGTGGCCGCCGATAACGGGGCCGACATAGTTTATTTCAACCTCTTTGAAGCCAACCTGCTTTTTGATTTCCTTTGCAAATTCGCGAACCTCGTCCTCGCAGTCGCCGTGGCTTATGTAAATCGTTTGCTCCTCAGGATTGATTGCGGTTTCCTTCATATGGTCAATAAGCGCCTGAAGCGAGGCTTTTCTTCCCCTCGCCTTGCCAACGTTGATAAGCCTTCCCTCATCATCCATATGCATAACGGGCTTAACATTGAGCGCTGTTCCTGCAATAGCAGTTGTGGCGCTTATTCTTCCGCCTCTTTTAAGATGCATAAGGTCGGTTACGGTGAACCAATGGCAGATATGAAGCTTTGTATCCTCTGCATACTGAGCAACCTCTTCAATGCTGCCGCCCTTTTGCTTTTCATCAAAAACATATTTAACAAAAAGTCCCTGTCCCATTGATGCTGCAAGCGAATCAACAACAATGATTTTCGCATTGGGATATTTTTCGCAAAGCTCACCGGCAGTTAATTTTGCATTCTGGGTTGTTGCGCTTAAAGCTGAGGAAAATCCGAGATAAAGAATATCCTTTCCCTCTTCAAGTATTTGCGTAAACTCATTAACAAATGCATCAGGGCTCGGGCAGGAGGTTTTGATTTCCGCCTTTGCTCTTGAATAATCGTAAAATTCCTTGTTTCCGATTTCTCTTTCATCGGGATAGTTTTTATACTCTTTTCCGTTAACATCAACTGTTAGCGGAATAACTCTTAATTCAAACTTATCAACAAGCTTCTGCGGTAAATCGCAGGAAGAATCAGTTACTAAAACAAAATCTCTCATAAGGCATCTCCATCTTTTTTCAGGCAGAGAAATTCAAATCAAAACACAGTTTAAACCGGAAGATTTGCCTTGCTCTGTCTATACATTTGATAATTTTATTATAAAATTTCTGTTTTTTCAATCTATAATAGATTAATTTAGATTTATTTTATATTATCTAAAATAATTATAAAATTTAAAAATTCACTTAACATTTGGTATTAATACTGCTATAATTCAATTATTAAATCAGCGGAGGCGCAATATGAAAACCTTTATTTTTCTTTTAATAGGAGCCGTTTTATCATATCTCATCGGCAGTTTAAACAGCTCAATTATTATGAGCCGTGTTCTGAAAAAAGACGATATCCGCGAATCCGGAAGCGG
The DNA here is from genome assembly GCA_017476375.1 of Eubacterium sp. Lineage (GTDB taxonomy): Bacteria > Bacillota > Clostridia > Oscillospirales > Acutalibacteraceae > Eubacterium_R. The sequence continues at coordinate 3,794 of JAFUZY010000070.1, read as the reverse complement.
AAACGCAGGCGCAACAAATATGGTCAGAACCTATGGCAGGGCATATGGCATACTTGCATTTCTTCTTGATTTCGCCAAGGTTTTGCTTGCGTATTTAATTGTATATCTCATATTCAGCAGAATTGATGCTGATATGTTTACAAAATACGAATATTTCTTCAAGGTAATATCGGGCTTCTTCTGCTTTATCGGGCATATATACCCCTGCTTCTTCGGTTTCAGAGGCGGAAAGGGCGTAACTGTTTGCGCAGCTATGATTTGCCTGCTTGACTGGCGACTTTTTGTTTTGGGCTTCATTCTCTTTTTCGCAATTGTTTTCATAACAAAGTATATTTCCTTTTCGTCAATCGCATTCGCAGTTTTTTATCCCGTTTGCACCTTCTTCCTTTTTGATAAGGATTTCAGCTTTATCAAGCACTATATAGTAAACAAAAACAGCTTCGGCGAAAAAGAAATGACCTTCAGATTAATCGCCCTTGCAATTTCAATTGTTTTTTCGATTATCGTTCTTGTTAAACACAGAGAAAATATCAAGCGACTTATAAAGGGCGAAGAAAACAAAATCGGTTCACACAAAAAGGAAAACAAATGATAAATAAAGAAAAAACAACCATAAGAAAGCTCCGTTTTAAAAAAGCGGAAAGCATATATCTGATTATAAGAGGTCTTGAGGTGGGAATCGCCTCAGGACTTATCTGCGTTTTATACAGATATGCCCTTCAGATTGCCGAGAGCGGACTTATGAATGTTTTAAGCTACATAAAGGGCAGCCCTTCAAAAACAGTTCTCTGGCTTTTGCTTGCGGTGATACTCGGAATAATCGTTTCATTCATAAATAAATTCGAGCCCGACGCTGCAGGCTCCGGCATACCTCAGGTTTCGGGTGAAATAAGGGGATATTTTTCGCTTAACTGGTGGAGGGTTATAATCGCTAAATTCATTGGCGGAACAACCTCCGTTTTCTGCGGACTTTCCCTTGGAAGAGAGGGCCCGAGCGTTCAGCTTGGCGGAATGGCTGCAAAGGGCGTTTCAAGGCTTACAAAAAGCGATAAAACAACCGAGCTTAGAATGATATCCTGCGGCGCAGGAGCCGGAATGGCAGCTGCCTTCAACGCACCGATTGCAGGAACAATGTTTGTTTTGGAGGAGCTTCACCGCTCATTTGATAAAGCGCTCTTAACAATGGGGATTGTTTCCTCAATAACCGCAGATTATATCTCAAAAATATTCTTCGGTCAGGATACAATTTTTAAATACGACACCTCAACCCTCGCCCTTCGTCACTACTGGCTGCTTGTTATTATGGGCGCAGTTCTCGGAGTTGCAGGCGTTTCCTATAACGTTATTATGGTTAAGGCGCAAACACTTTTCAAAAAGATAAAACTTCCGACCCCTGTTAAAATCTCTGCGGTTTTTCTTATCCGCGCAGTAATCGGGCTATATTTTCCGCAAATTCTCTGCGGAGGCCACAGTATGGCAAATCTGCTTATAAACGAGCGTCCCGAGCTTAAAATTCTTGTTTTGCTCTTTGTTGCAAAATTCCTTTTCGGAGCGCTTTCCTTCGCATCAACAGCACCCGGCGGAACGCTTTATCCGCTATGTATTCTCGGTGCATACCTCGGCGCAATTTTCGGAAATATTGCAATTGAAACCATCGGAATCAAGGAGGCGCTTTTTGAAGAATTTGTTATAATCGGAATGGCAGGGCTTTTTGCCTCAATAGTTCGCGCGCCGCTTACGGGAATCATTCTTGTTTTCGAGCTTACGGGGAATATGAATTCTCTTCTTCCGATTGCAACAGTCAGCTTCATTTCATACGCCGTTGCAAACACAATCGGAACAGCCCCGTTTTATTCAATTCTCTTTGAAAAGGCTGTTGAAAAAACAGATACGCCAACCCTTGATACAGGCGCAAACGAAAAGGTTCTTCAAACCTTTTCAATTCCAATCGGCAGCCCTGTAAATGATAAACGAATCGCCGATATTGACTGGGGCAAGCATTGCATTATTGTTTCAATTGAAAGAAACGAGGTTCCGATAACCCCAAAGGGCGGCACGGTTTTAAAAGAGGGCGACACCCTCGTTATGCTTATTTCACAGCGAAGATTTTCACAGGACTTGAAAAGAATCCAGGAATTGATTGATGATTAAGCAGCGCTTCGCGAATTAAGAGTTAAGAGTGAAGAGTGAAGAGTTGAGGGTGGGCGCTGCCCACACCCGATAATATTATCGGCGACAAATAACCACGGACCACGGACCACGAACCACGAACCACGGTTCACGCAATTATAATTGCCGTGCGCAGCACCCGAAATTCCTCATTCCTAACTCCTAATTCCTAATTCGCGCTTGACAAGCCATATCCAACTTGCTATAATGTTATGGCTTGAAGTATCAAGTAAATATCCTTGCGCGAGGAGATATCGCGCCGAATGACCAGAAGGAGGTGCTTAAGAATGGCATTAAGAAACTATGAAATCGTTATGGTTTATTCACTCACAAAGGGTGAAGAGGCAGTTGAAGCTTTAAAAACCAAGTTTACTGACCTTATTTCTAAGAATGGCACTCTTGGCGAAGTTGAGGATTGGGGCAAGAGAAAGCTTGCTTACCCGATTAACTACGAAGCTGAGGGACACTATGTTCTTATCAATTTCTCAAGTGACGAATCATTCCCTGCCGAGCTTGACCGTGTTATCAACATAACAGACGGTGTTCTCCGCTCACTTATTGTTGCAAAAGGAGAATAATTATGATTAACACAGTTGCATTAATGGGAAGATTAACTTACGATCCCGAGTTAAGATCAACTCCGAGCGGCGTTTCAGTTATTCGCTTTCAGGTTGCCTGTGACAGAAATTATCAGAGAGCAGGCGAAGAGCGTCAGGCTGATTTTATTGACTGCGTTGCATGGAGACAAACTGCGGAATTCATTTCGCGTTATTTCCGCAAGGGATCAATGATTGCTGTTGAAGGCTCAATCCAGACCAGCAACTACACAGATAAAGACGGAAACAAGAGAAAGCAAGTTGAAGTTGTTGCAAACAACGTTTCCTTCTGCGGCTCTAAAGCAGAATCGGGAACAGAGAGTCAGCCCCGCGAATATGCTCAGGCTGCGCCGAGCTATTCAAATGCTGATAACAGCGATTTTGAAGAAATCGTTGATGGCGACGACGACGGTCTTCCATTCTAAGAAAATAAGGAGATAATGAATTATGGCATATGTAAAAGGCCCAAGAAAAGGTCGCAGAAAGGTTTGTCAGTTCTGCGTCGAGAAGGTTGAAGTTATAGACTACAAGGATGTTGCAAAGCTCAGAAAGTTTGTTTCAGAGAGATCAAAGATTCTTCCTCGCAGAGTAACAGGTACCTGCGCAAAGCATCAGAGAGAGCTCACAACAGCTATCAAAAGAGCTCGTCACCTTGCTCTTCTTCCTTACATTTCAGACTAAAACAAGAAAACCCCTTCGCTTTTGCGAAGGGGGTTTTTTGTTTTAATTACGAATTTCGGGTCGCAAGCGACGATTATATAATCGGCGAACGAAAAGCCTCACACCTTCCCCTTGAGGTACTCCCCGCTTAACGGGGAGATGTCAGCGCTCGCGCTGACAGAGGGGAGCGTCTGCGCTAGCAAAAGGGGGACCGCCTGCGGTGGATGAGGTGTTTCGCCTTTTCCCATCAATCGGGTAGACCAACAATCAAATCAAGGGGACACACCTCTTTCAGAGGAATGTCCCCATTGATTTGAGGGAACGCACAATGCTCTTCTGAATGAATTGCGATAAATCGCGTGAATTGCC
>JAFUZY010000069.1 GCA_017476375.1 Eubacterium sp. | reverse complement strand
ACAGACTGATGAGAGGAGGCAAAACACCTCATCCACCGCAAGCGGTCCCCCTTTTGCTAGCGCAGACGCTCCCCTCTGTCAGCGCGAGGGCTAACATCTCCCCGTTAAGCGGGGAGTACCTCAAGGGGAAGGTGTGAGGCTTTTCGTTCGCCGATAATATAATCGTCGCTTTGCGACCCGAAATTCCTCATTCCTAACTCCTAATTCCTAATTTGCGCAGCGTCTGTCCCCGTGTGCTGTGGAGGGAACGCCCAAATACAATCGGGTGCGGGTGTCCCGCCCGAAATTCGTAATCCGTAACTCGTAATTCGTAATTATAAAAAATCGCCTACCCCGTAGGGTAGGCTGATTTTTTATCTTGCGTCCGTATAAACCGTTACAAATTCGCCGTTTGTTTTTTCATAAATCAGATAGCCTTTATAAACATAGTTTTTACCTGCAAGTCCGTTTATTCCGATTGTAAACTGATTTGCGCCTACGCGCTTTGTTGATTTTGCACGTAAAACATCGTAATCTTCATAGCTTCCTGCATTTTCAACGGTAATATTATCCGCGTCAACGGTTTTTCCGTTCTTTGCAACTCCGATAACAACTCCGTATTCTCTTATTGTTGCATTCTTTTCAACAATCTGACCGTTGAAGATAACCTTCGTTCCCGATTCAATAACGCCCGCCTTTCTCATATTGATTGCAGGCAGCTTGAAGCCATAAGCATTGAACTGCTCCTCTGTTACGGCACTCAGAGTTATTGACTCAGAGGCAAAAAGAGTTACATCACTTCCTATTGCAAAAGGTCTTACCTTGCCCGTTGCTTCATCAACTGTTTCAACCCATGCATACGCGTTGTCGCCGCCCTTAAGAGTTATTTTGGTGTTGTATTCAACAGAATCATTGAAGCCTGTTCCGTTTTCGAGAGCGGTTGCATTAACTGCGCAGTCTGCGTTTCCGTTGAAGGTATAAACTGCTTTAATATCCGTATCGCCCGCAATTGAAACAGTTTCGCCCGCCTGTTTAAGATTTTCGGCGTCGTTCCCGATTGCGTATCCGCTGAAGGTATAGAAGGATATTGCCTGTGCTTCAGGAAGCTCATAGCTGTCTGCAGTAAATTCTATAAGCTGAATAGGAGCAACATTTTCCCTGTTGCTGTAGCTTCGGCTTATAACAACCGTATTCGGTTTAGCTTCGGTTTTTGTTTCGGCATAAATATTTATATTTCCGAAAACCTTTGCCCTGAAGCTTGGTCCGAAGCCCTGAAACTGCTTCGTTCTTGACGACGCATCGCTTGTAAAATCCATAAACCAAGCGGTTTCCTCCTCATCCGAATACGCAATAACGGTTGAACCGTATGTTGCAGTAAAAGGTGATGTGTCGCCCGTTGATGTTCCGTTTTGGAAGCTTACATCATTTATTGAGCCCTGCGTTGTTATTGTATATTTTTTAACGCTTACATAGAGTGCGTCAAGGAGCGTTCTTGTTGCATCGTCAATATTCTGCTGGGTTGCATTTCCCGATAAAACCTCAATTTTTGAAGTGTTTTCGGAATTAGTTAAATCAGTGTATTGAATTTTCTGGGATTTAACAAGAATATTAGCAATTCTAACTGCCGCAGCAATCGAATTTGTTGAGTTATAAATATCGCTGTCGAGATTGTTAACTGCCTCGGTTGCGTATGAATATGCCGAAACATCAACAGTTCCGCTTGCAACAGTCAGCGAAGCATAAGCCTGATTAATTGCAGCAGCAAGCGCATTAATTTCCGTTTCATCAGATTTTTTGAAAATGCTTTTATCTTCCGCATTAAGATATTTTGCAACATCTTCGCTGCTTACTGCATCAACAAGATTCTGAACGGAGCTTTTTTCATACTGAGCCACCTTTGAATTCAAATCAAGAAGAAAACTGTTTGCTTTTTCATATGCGTTAACAAGGGGCGTAAGGTCTGCGGCACACTCGCTGAGGAGCGCCTGAGCTTCTGTTATTGCCAAAACAGCATTTTCTATTGCCGTCGGCGAAAGCGTTTCGTCGCTTGCGTCAAGCCTTGCTGCCTCAACAGTATTCTCGTATGCCGTTCTTGAAGAAGCGGTATATCTCGTTGCGTAGTCCGAGGAGGAAAGCAATTCATTATATGCCGCCACTGCGTTATCATAGTTTCTCCAATCCTGCGCGTCATATTCAATATATGAATTTGAGCATTCACAGGTAAATGTGTTGTAGCCGTTTAAAACCTCGGTTGCATCAGTATGAGAGTTGAGCGTGAACGAACAGTTTTCAGTTATCGGCGTTTCATTGTAATCGGTATTCTCGCTGATAATATCTTCGGCAGAGACACCGCTCCATATATACGCAGTATGCGTATTTGTTCCTTCAATATGAACACATGCGCTGTTATCGGGAAGAGCTCCGAGCGCATCACCTGCGGTTATTGTTCATGTTTCTATTACTGCGCTGCCGTCAGCCGTTTTGAAATTAACCGTTACTTCTGCCGCACTTGCCGAAAACGGAGCAGCTAAAACAGCAGGTATAGCCATAGTCAATGCCATTATTATCGCTATGGATTGTTTTAGCTTTTTCATCATAAATTATCCTCCTGTTTTAATAAAAATGATTTCTACTTTTAATAATAATACTTTGACAAAGTATTGTCAATATATCATCCCTTCTCTTGACTAAAAAGCCAAGATATACTATTATTATTTTTGGTGATAGAAATGAAAAAAATTGCTGTTATAAATGATATATCGGGGTTTGGAAAATGCTCGCTTACTGCGGCAATTCCGATTATTTCTTCTCACAAGATGCAGTGCTGCCCTCTTGTCAGCGGAGTTTTTTCAAACCAGACGGGATATGATAGTTTTAAATATGCCGATATGACCGAGCATATGCAGGGCTTCATCGAGGAATGGAAAAAGCTTGGGGCAAACTTTGACGCGATAATAACGGGATTTATCTCAAATCCGAAACAAGTTAAAATAATCAATGACTTTATCGGTTGTTTCAAAAAAGAAGAAACTCTTCTTGTTGTTGACCCTGTTATGGCAGATGACGGAGAAACTTATAAAGGATTTAATAAAGAAAAGATTGATGCCGTTTGCTCGCTTGCGAAAAAAGCAGATATTATAACCCCGAACATCTCTGAGCTTTGCATACTCGAAAATGAAAGTTTTGATGATATTAAAGGTGAAAAAGCGCTTCCAAAGGCTGAAAGGCTTGCCAAATGTTTTTATGAAAAAAACAAAGTAAAACTTGTTATAACAGGAATCGAAATAAGCGAAAAAGAAATCGCAACCGCCGCATTTGACGGAAAGAGTTTTCAGATAACCATCAACGAAAAAATCGGAAAAAGTTTCTCCGGCACCGGCGACATTCTTTGTGCAACGCTCACCTGTGAGCTTCTTGAGGGAAGGGATTTATTTGCCTCAACAGAATATGCCTGCAATTTCATTAATAAGGCAATCAGAAAAACAACGGAAAAAGAGCATATTAACTACGCCGACGGGATTGATTTTGAATATTTTTTGTGATTTTTGAGCAAAATAACAAAAATGTATTAACATTTCGCTTGACAAATTAGTTATTTTTTAGTATAATTACCTTAACCTTGAGACGGAGCCGCAACCGTCTTGGGTAACCTGTCCTCCTATAGTTTGTTATAGACAGAGAAGGGAAAAGACTGAGTGCTATACCCGGTCTTTTTTCTTTTGTTTTAATCACTTTAGCGCTTTAATGTGTTCAATTGGGGACAGTCCCCAATTGAACATAACATAAAAAACGATGCAGGGTTTCCTGCATCGTTTTTTATTATGGATAATAAACTTATTTGAGTTCGATTGTTGCGCCTGCTTCTTCAAGCTTAGCCTTAAGCTCTTCTGCGTCTGCTGCAGGAACTGCTTCCTTAACAGTTGAAGGAGCTCCGTCAACAAGCTCTTTAGCTTCCTTAAGTCCAAGACCTGTTGCTTCACGAACTGCCTTGATAACCTGAATCTTGTTTTGTCCAACTGATGCAAGAACAACGTCGAAATCGCTCTTCTCTTCAGCTGCTGCTGCGCCACCCTCTGCAGGTGCTGCTACTGCTACTGCTGCTGCAGCGCTTACGCCGAATTCTTCTTCTACTGCTGATACGAGCTCTGAAAGCTCAAGAACTGTGAGCTCCTTGAGAGCGTCAACAATTGCTGTTACTTTATCTGATGCCATTTTTATTTCCTCCGTTAAAATTAATTAAAATAAATTATTCTGCTGTTTCCTCAGCAGGTGCTTCTTCTGCTGCAGGAGCTGTTTCCTCCGCTACGGGAGCTGCCTCCTCAGCAGGTGCCTCCTCGGCAGGAGCTTCTTCCTTTGCTGCAGGTTCGCAAGCCTCAACGCCGCCCTTATCAACGATAGCCTGAACGCCGCGAGCGAAGGCTGCGATAGGCGCATTGAATACGCTGCAAACTGTTGCAAGAAGAACCTCTCTTGATGGGAGCTTAGCAAGAGATACTATCTTAGCATCATCAATAATCTCGCCGTCAAGATAACCGGTCTTGATATTGAAGTTATCATGACCTTCTGCATACTTGTTGAGAATACGAGCTGCTGCTACATAATCCTCAACGCTTGTTGCAACTGCTGTTGTTCCTTCAACAACAGAATTATCAATCTTAAGACCTGCATCCTCTGCAGCACGAGCAAGGATTGAGTTTTTAACTACTGTGTATTCAACGCCTGCTTCACGAAGCTCACGACGAAGCTTTGTATCGTCTTCAACGTTGATTCCCTTGTAGTCAACAACAATACCTGCGCAAGATTTTTTAATTCTGTCTGAAAGAGCAGCAACCTGTTGCTTTTTCTTTTCAAGAACTACTGTACTTGGCATTTAGTTTACCTCCATAATTATTTGCCTGATTTCTCAGGGCTTGAAGGCTATTCAACATACATATAAGAAAATGCATTCCCAAAGATATGGGAATGCATAACATTACAAAAATTTCAAGTAATGCTCATTCCTCGGCAGGCGCCATGCTTACGACTTTCGTCACCTGCTGTCTTTGGTTGAACAGCGTGTATATTATAATGTATATAATATTATTTGTCAAGAGTATATTTTAAAAAGTTTGAAAAGCGGATATTCAATAAAAATCACCTCGCCTTTTGGCGAGGTGTGATTTTTATTATTCAGCAGATGCAGCTGAGCCAACCTTGTTAGGATTAATTCTAACGCCGGGGCCCATAGTTGATGCAACTGCGCAAGATCTAATATACTGACCTTTTGCAGCCTCGGGCTTAGCCTTGATAACTGCATCAAGAAGCGCGTTGAAGTTTTCAACAAGCTTATCAGTTCCGAATGAAACCTTACCAATCGGGCAGTGAATAATGTTTGTTTTATCTAAACGATATTCAATCTTACCTGCCTTAGCTTCCTGAACAGCCTTTGCAACATCCATAGTAACTGTTCCTGCTTTTGGTGATGGCATAAGACCACGGGGACCGAGAACCTTACCGAGTCTACCAACGAATCCCATCATATCGGGAGATGCGATAGCAACATCAAAGTCCATCCAGCCGCCCTGGATTTTTGTTACGAGGTCTGCATCGCCGACAACATCTGCGCCTGCAGCTTCAGCAGCCTTTGCAAGGTCGCCCTTTGCGAAAACTGCAACTCTAACATCCTTACCTGTTCCGTTAGGAAGAATAACTGCGCCACGAACCTGCTGGTCTGCGTGACGGGAGTCAACTCCTAAACGAATGTGAACCTCAACTGTTTCATCAAACTTTGCTTTTGCAGTCTGACCAACAAGGTCGAGAGCTTCTTTAGTTGTGTATAAATTAGCGCGGTCAATTAATTTCGCACCGTCTGTATATTTCTTTCCGTGTTTCATAATAAATTACCTCCAGTGGTTAATCGGATTTTTCCTCCCACACGGGGAATTAGTCTTCTACTACTATACCCATGCTGCGTGCGGTTCCTGCTATCATAGACATAGCAGCTTCAAGTGATGCAGCGTTAAGGTCGGGCATCTTTGTTTCAGCAATCTTTTGAACATCAGCCTTTGATATTGTTGCAACCTTGTTCTTATTCGGAACGCCGGAAGCCTTGTCAATACCGCAAGCCTTCTTGATAAGAACTGCTGCAGGCGGTGTTTTTGTGATGAATGTGAATGAACGGTCATCATATACTGTGATAACAACAGGGATGATAAGACCTGCGTCATTCTTTGTTCTGTCGTTAAATTCCTTTGTGAAAGCAACGATGTTAACACCGTGCTGACCGAGAGCAGGACCAACCGGAGGAGCCGGTGTTGCCTTGCCTGCAGGAATTTGAAGTTTAATTAAACCTACTACCTTTTGAGCCATAATTATTTTTCCTCCTAAAAATGTGGTAATTGGCGGAGATGAAACAGCGTTTCTTTCCTCCCACTTCGTCAAAGCATTCTTCGTGATTGAAACATATTGCCTTGGTAGTTTGATGCAATATGTTAATAATCGCTTCGTATGCTTTTCCTCTCAAATCAAAATTTCGCTTGCGCTGTTTTTTGATTTGGGTTTAACAATTTGTTTGGTCATTAATTTATTTGACCGATTAATCTTCGACCTTTTCAAGCTGGTCAAGCTCAAAATCAACAGTTGTTTCTCTTCCGAACATTGAAACAGTTACCTGAACTGAGTTATTCGGAATATCAATCTCTTCAACTGTTCCCGAAAAGCCCTCAAGCGGACCGTCTATGACATTAACAATATCGCCAACGCCATATGTTATCTCAACAGATACCTTCTCAACTCCGAGATTCTTAACCTCTTCCTCGGTTAAAGGAACGGGTTTTCCCTCGGGGCCAACAAAGCCTGCGCATCCCCTTGTGTTACGAACAACATACCAGGTTTCATCAGTCATAACCATTTTAATAAGAACATAGCTCGGGAAAATCTTTCTTTCGCTTTCCTTCTTAGTTCCGTCCTCCTTGATTTCAACAACCGTTTCGGTCGGAACAACTATTTCCTGAATTAAATCGGTTAAATTTCTGTTTTCAACCTTAGTTTTGAGATCGCTTGCTACTTTGTTTTCATAGCCTGAAAAAGTATGTGCAACATACCATCTTGCTTCTTCCATAACAGCCTCCTATTAGTCGGCTTTTTCAGTTGTCGGCTCGGATGTGTCTGCTTCGGTTTCCTCTTCAAGAACCTGAGCTGTTGTTGGCTCTGTTGTTTCCTCTGCTGCAGTTGTTGATGTTGCAGCGAGCTGCTTTATGCCTTTCATACCCTGAGTTAAACCTAAATCTATGAGATAGATTATAACGCCGAGAATAAGGATAACAACAAGAACGATTAATGTGTTTTTGAAAACCTCGTTTGCTTTGGGCCAAACAACCTTCTTGCCTTCGCTTCTTACGCTCTTGAAGAACGCACCAATGGATTTAAACGGATTTTTACGGGGCTTTTTTTCTTTATCTGCCTTTTTAGCAGCTTTTTTCTCAGCTTTCTTTTCGCTCTCGAGAAAATCATCTTTCTTTGAAGCCATCGTTTTCCCTCCGTTACTTTGTTTCTCTGTGAAGTGTGTGCTTCTTGCAGAACGGACAGTATTTATTCATTTCAAGTCTGTCCGGCGTGTTTTTCTTGTTTTTCATTGTGTTGTAGTTGCGTTGTTTGCATTCAGTGCAAGCTAAAGTTATTTTAACTCTCATATAGGCACCTCCTATTTTATTTCGATAACAATCTCCCTCGCCTTTTGCTTTATCTCACGCTCAGATAAAGCTCAGATACTCGGGCAAAAAAATAAAACCCGACTTCGAGGTATTTAAAAATATAACATATAAGGGGCTGCAAGTCAAGAACATTTTTCAAAAAAAGAAAAATATTGCATTTTTACCTGTTTTGAGCTAATATATGTTAGCATGGAATTTAAGCTTTTTCCGATTATATGAAAGGCATTTGAACATGAACATTGTTATTATCGGCGGCGGAGCAAGCGGAATTGCCTGCGCCATCAGAACAAAACTGAATAATCCCGATATAAGTGTTCAGGTTCTTGAACACCTTGATGAGCCCTGCAAAAAGATTTATGCAACGGGCAACGGAAGATGCAATATAACAAACAAAAACGCCAAGGGATTTGAAACAGCAAAAGGCTTTTTTGAATCAATCGGGCTGATTATGCGAGAGAGCGGAGAAGGAAGAATGTATCCCTTCTCTAATCAGGCAAGCGGCGTTGTTGATGTTCTTCTTTCAACCTGCGAAAAGCTTGGAATTGAAATAATCTGTTCCTGCAAGGTTTTAAGAGTTGAGAAAATCGGCGATACATTTAATATTTTTACAAGCAAGGGAATTTTCAGCAGCGATATTCTTGTTCTTGCAACGGGCGGAATGGCTCAGAGCGCCCTTGGTTCAGACGGAAGCGGATACGCTCTTGCAGAAACCTTCGGTCATTCAATAAGCGAGTTATCCCCCGCCCTTGTTCAGCTGAAATCGCCCAACAAGAATTGTCGCGCGCTTAAAGGAATCAGAACAAAATGCAATGTTAAACTTGAAATAAACGGAGAAAATGTCGGCGAAGAATTCGGCGAGGTTTTATTCGCTGATTACGGCATTTCGGGAATCGTTGTTATGAATCTTTCGCATCTTGTTTCAGACAAGCTTATTTCCGAGGAAAAGCAGAGATGCACCGCAATTCTTGACTTTGTTCCCGATATGAGCGAAGACGAGTTGCTTTGCCACTATAACAAATTTTTAACATTTGAGGGAATTCTTCCGTCAAAGCTCTGTGCCGTTTTAAACCGTCAGGCAGACGGAGACGGCGAGAAAATGGCGAAATACATCAAAAACTGGCGACTGATTATTAACGGAACCAAGGGTTACGACTACGCTCAGATAACCAAGGGCGGAGTCAGAACGGACGAGCTTTATGATTCCGGCGAATCAAAGCTCACTGAAAACCTCTACATAATCGGAGAGCTTACAGACAATCAATTTCCCTGCGGAGGTTTCAACCTTGATTATGCGTGGTCAAGCGCCATCAGAGCGGCAGATAAGATTGCCGAGCGCAGCGAGTAACATAATAAGGCTTACCTTGAGGGGAAGCTGTCTGCGAATACTTGGAGCAGACTGATGAGGTGGCTTAATACTTTTATTACTCTAATAGACTGAGCTTAAGAGGTAATTTCCCTCATCCGTCAGCCTTGAGAATGCCACCTTCCCCCGAGGGGGAAGGCTAATCGGTTTGGTGATTTATATGATAAGAATTAATGAAATCAGACTTTCACTTGATGAAGATGAGGTTTTGCTTAAAACAAAGGCGGCAAAACTTCTTAAAATTAATGAAAAATATGTTAGAAATCTGAGCATCTTTAAAAAGAGCGTTGACGCAAGAAAAAAAGAGGATGTTCATTTTTCATACAGCGTTGATGTTGAAATCTCTCTTGATGAAGAGCAGATTGTTTCAAAATGCAAATCAAACAAGGTGAGCATTGTTAAACCCTATGTTTATCAGCCGCCCGAAAACAGAAGAAACAGCCCGTTTCGACCTGTTATAGTAGGATTCGGCCCTGCAGGAATGCTTGCGGGAATTATTCTTGCAGAAGAGGGTCTTGAGCCGATTATAATCGAGCGAGGAAAGGATGTTGACTCTCGCCAGAGAGATGTTAACGAATTCTGGACAAAGACAAGACTTGACGAAGAATCAAATGTTCAGTTCGGCGAAGGCGGAGCAGGAACATTTTCGGACGGAAAGCTGACAACGGGAATAAAAAGCCCCCATATCAGAAAGGTTCTTGAAGAACTTTATGAGGCAGGCGCACCCGAGGAAATTCTTTATTCATCAAAGCCCCATGTCGGAACGGACAGGCTCGCAATAGTTGTTAAGAACATCCGCAAAAAAATTGAAAAGCTCGGCGGAGAAATAAGACTCGAAACGAAGCTTGAGAAGCTTCATATTGCAAACGGATTTGTTCACGGCGTTTGCTGTTCAAAAAACGGCGAGCTTTATGATATTGAAACCGACAGCGTTATTATGGCGATAGGCCATAGTGCAAGAGATACGGTTGAAATGCTTTATAATCTCGGCGTTGAGATTATGCAAAAGCCGTTTTCGGCAGGTGCAAGAATTGAGCATCCGCAAAGCCTTATAAACAAAACGCAGTACGGCAAATTTGCAAATCATCCGAAGCTCGGCGCAGCGGACTATAAGCTTTCCTGCCACGGACTTCATGAAAGAGGAGCATACACCTTCTGTATGTGTCCGGGCGGAACTGTTGTTGCTGCAGCAAGTGAGAAGGGCGGAGTTATTGTTAACGGAATGAGTTCGCTTGCAAGAGACGGCGAAAACGCAAACAGCGCACTTCTTGTCGGTATTGAACCAAAGGATTTTCCAAGCGAGCATCCGCTTGCAGGAATATACTATCAAAGAGAAATTGAGCAGAAAGCATTTGAGCTTGCAGGCGGAAACTACAAAGCACCTGCTCAGCTCGTCGGCGATTTTCTCAAAGGTGAAAAAAGCACTGCGCTCGGCAATGTTGAGCCAACTTATCCGATTGGCGTTACGCTTACAAAGCTTGACGATTGCCTTCCCGAAAGGGTTACTGCAACAATGAAAAGCGCAATTGTTGAAATGGATAAAAAACTAAACGGCTTTGCACTTTATGATGCCGTCTTAACGGCACCTGAAACACGAAGCTCAAGCGCAGTCAGAATATTGAGGGATGAATTTCTGCAATGTAATATACGAGGGGTTTATCCCTGCGGCGAAGGCGCAGGATACGCCGGCGGAATCATATCCGCAGCAGTTGACGGAATCAAATGCGCCCATGCAGTTTTAGCAGACGAACACTAAAAGGCAGCTCGGTTGAGCTGCCTTTTAAGTTTGAAAAAAAAGCTGATTTTTTCGCTATTTTGTTTTTTGGGAATAGGGGTCCGTCCCCCTTTCCCGCCCAGTTATAGAGCGGGTTTTCGAGATTTTGATATGATAAAAAGGCAGCTCGGTTGAGCTGCCTTTTTAGTTTGAAAATAATTGCTATTTTGTTTTTGTTTCGCAGTAAAGACAGCGGTAAGTTCCCCTGTTATCTGTCAGCTTGAACACATGGTCTATTGCCTCGTTATTACAAATACATCTCGGATTGGGACAGCGAACGACATTAACGAGCTGTTGCGGTAAAGAAAGCTTTTTCTTTTCCGCGCATTTACTGTTTCTTATAACATTAACCGTTGCGTCAGGGGCAATGAATGCTATCATATCAAGGTCTAAATCAATCAGTTCATTAATCTTTATAATATCCTTTGATTGCTGCTTTTTGGATTTGGCATTGGTTATAATCGCAACCTGACATGAGAGCTTTGAAAGCTTCAGAATTTCATAAACGCTCATGGCTTTTCCTGCAGGAATATGGTCAATAACATATCCGTTTTCAATTGCATCAATATTCAAAGAAGCTCACCCCATTTCAGCAGTGTAATAATCAGCGCCATACGAATGTATTTTCCGTTTAGCGCCTGTTCAAAATATTTTGCTCGCGGGTCGTCGTCAACGGCAGTTGATATTTCATTAACTCGCGGAAGAGGATGCATAATTGTCAACGAAGCCTTTGCGCTTTGTAATTTGTTAGTGTCGAGAATAAACGCATCCTTATGCTTTAAATACTCCTCTTCCGAGAAAAAGCGTTCGCGCTGAATTCTCGTCATATACAGAATATCAAGTTGGGGCATAACATCTTCCATCTGCTCAACTTCCATATACTCGCAGCCGCTTGGCTCTAACACATCGGTTTTGATATATTCGGGCACGCTCAGCTCCTTCAGTGAAATCAGAATGAATTTAACATTTTTGTAGCGGCTCATTGCCTTAATCAGCGAATGAACTGTTCTTCCGAATTTTAAATCGCCGCACAAGCCGATAGTAAGATTATTAAAGGTTCCTTTTTCCCTGTATATTGTCAGAAGGTCGGTCAGCGTCTGCGTTGGGTGGGCATGTCCGCCGTCACCTGCGTTTATAATAGGCACCAACGCCTTGTCCGCAGCTACCCGGGGCGCACCCTCAAGCGGATGGCGCATTGCTATGATGTCGGCATAACAGGAAACCATTCTTGCGGTATCCTCAACACTTTCACCCTTGCTTGCAGATGAGGACGCCGCTTCCGAAAAGCCAAGAACATTGCCCCCAAGTTCCATCATTGCCGCCTCAAAGGAAAGCCTTGTTCTTGTGCTGGGTTCAAAAAAGAGTGTTGCGAGCTTTTTTCTTTTGCAGACCTCGGCATACTTATCGGGATTTTCGATAATATCCTCGGCAAGCGAAATCAAATCGTCTATTTCTTTTAATGTTAAGTCCGTTGTGTCAAGTAAATGTCTCATTCCTTTGCTCCGTTAACTTTCAGATAATTCTTTATTCTTTCAACATTTTCACGGTTGCCCTCATCCTCTTCAAGATATTCAATAATATCATAAACATCAACAACTGAGTAGACAGGAAATCCGAATTCTTCGCCAACCTCTGCCATTGCGGATTTTTCGGTTTTGCCCTTTTCCTTGCGGTCAACCATAACAAAAACCGCTTCAACCTCTGCATTGAGAGATGAGAGAATTTCCATGCTTTCACGGATTGCGGTACCTGCGGTTATAACATCCTCAACAATAACTATCTTTTCATTTTCTTTTGGGGTGTATCCGACAAAAACGCCGCCCTCGCCATGGTCTTTTTCTTCTTTTCGATTAAAGAAAAACGGAACATCCAGCCCGTTTTTTGCAAGCGCAACTGCAACCGAAACAGCGATTGGTATTCCCTTATACGCAGGGCCGTATAAAACGGATTTCTCTCTTCCTATTTTTTCAAAATATGCCTTTGCATAAAACTCGCCGAGCTTTTGAATCTGCTCACCTGTTTTTATATCGCCTGCGTTGATGAAATAAGGGATTTTTCTGCCGCTTTTTGCAGTAAAATCTCCGAATTTCAAAACACCTGCACTTTCTAAAAACTGAATAAATTCTCTTTTGTATCCTTCCATTATGTTCTCCTTTTAATTCGTTCGCCGAAAATATAATCGGAGCGAAGCGACCCGAAATTCGTAATTCGTAACTCGTAATTCGTAATTTTATTCAACAAACTCCCTCACGCATCTTCTGTACGCCTCAACGGGGTCATCAGCCTGCGTTATCGGTCTGCCGACAACAATGTAATCCGAACCGATTTCCTTTGCCTTCTCAGGCGTTGTTACTCTGACCTGGTCGCCCACCTCGCCGTCGGCAAAGCGAACACCGGGGGTTACGGTTATAAAGCCTTTACCGCAGGCATCCTTAACCATTCCTGCTTCAAGGGGCGAGCAAACAACTCCGTCAAGCCCTGCCTCCTTAGCGTTTGAGGCATACTTAACAATTGTTTCATTAATTGAAGCGTTGATAAGAAGCTCGTTTTGCATTCTTTCCTCGCTTGTTGAGGTGAGCTGGGTTACGGCAATAAGAATGGGTCTTGAGCCGTCCTCTCTTGTTAAGCCTTCGAGTGCAGCCTTCATCATATCAATTGTTCCCGCTGCATGAAGATTTGTCATATCAACATCAAGCGAGGATAAAACCGCCATGGATTTTTTAACTGTATTCGGTATATCGTGAAGCTTCAAATCAAGGAAAATCTTATGTCCCCTGCTCTTGATTTCACGAACTATTGAAGGACCTTCTGCATAGAAAAGCTCCATCCCGATTTTAACAAAGGGCTTTTCCTCGGAAAACTTATCAAGGAAAGCAAGAGTTTTTTCCTTGCTGTCGAAGTCGCAGGCAATTATAACATCTTTTCCCATTATTCAACCACTCCTATAATATCTGAAATTCTTTCAATTCCGAGCTTCTCACATTCAACGGGCAGCTCGTTTATTATATCTCTGCAGGCATAGGGGTTAACAAGATTTGCCGCGCCGACCTGAACGGCGCTCGCCCCTGCCATCATCATTTCAATAACATCCTTTGCACTTGAAACTCCGCCGCAGCCCATAACGGGTACGGAACAGGCTTTCGCAACCTGATAAACCATTCTGACCGCAACGGGAAAAACCGCGTCGCCCGAGAATCCTCCCATCTTATTTGCAATGACGGGCTTTCTGTTTTTTATGTCAATTCTCATTCCAAGAAGAGTATTGATAAGGCAAATTCCGTCCGCTCCCGCATCTTCACAGGCTTTTGCAATCGAAACTATATCGGTTACATTCGGACTGAGCTTAATAAAAACAGGCTTAGTCGTCACTTTTTTAACCGCCCTTGTTACCTCGGCTGCCGAATCGGGATTTGTTCCGAAACTCATACCTCCGCCGTGAACATTCGGGCAGGAAACATTTACTTCAAGTATTCCGACCTGCTCTTCCTTATCAAGAAGCCTACAGGTTTCGGCATAATCCTCAACCGAAAAACCCGAAATATTTGCGATAACCTTCTTATGAAAATACTCCTTCATTTCAGGAAGCTCGTGCTTTATAACATGCTCAACGCCCGGATTCTGCAAGCCGACTGCGTTTATCATTCCGTTTTTACATTCGGCAATTCTCGGAGTAGGATTTCCGAAGCGCGCTTCCCTCGTTGTTCCCTTGAAGGAGAACGAGCCGAGTATATTAATATCGTAATAATCCTTAAACTCCTTGCCGAAGCCGAAGGTTCCCGAGGCAGGAACAACAGGATTATCAAGCTTTAGCCCTGCAAGATTAACAGATAAATCTACCATAGGATTTCCTCCCTTTCAAGAACGGGTCCGTCCTTGCATATACGCTTGTATCCGTTCTTTGTTTTACATGAACAGCCCATACATGCGCCGAATCCGCAGCCCATTCTTTCTTCAAAACTGAACTGACCGCTTGTTTCAACAGCCTTTTCAACTGCCCTGAACATCGGCATCGGTCCGCAGGTGTAGAAATAATCATATTGAACATCCTTCAGCGCATCCGTTACATAGCCCTTTATTCCGCAGCTTCCGTCAACGGTTGTTACAAGGGTTTTGCAGCCAAGTGCTTTGAACTCCTCTTCAAGAAAAACCTCTTCTTCCGTGTTGAAGCCGAGAATTACCGAAGGCATCTGTCCGTTTTCAATCAGGCATTTTGCAAGGTAGTAAAGCGGCGGAACGCCAACTCCGCCTCCGATTAAAACGGGGTTTTTTGACTTTGAAATATCATAGCCGTTGCCGAGCCCTGTTAAAATATCGAGCATTTCTCCCTGCTGCATTTTGCTCATCTGCTCAGTTCCCTCACCAACAGTTTTATAGATAAGGGTTAAAATATTCTCTTTAACATCACAGACTGAAATCGGTCTGCGAAGGAATTTGCCCTCAAGAGCGATGTTAACAAACTGCCCCGGAGCAGTTATTTTTGATACATCGCCCTCAAGCACCATTTTATAAACATCTTTTGCAATTTTTTGATTTGAAATAATTTTGTACATATTTTTATCGGGTGCGGGTGTCCCGCCCTCAATTCTCCATTTTCAATTTTCAATTCTCAATTATTTTATTCCTCGTCTATCGTCGAAACACCCAGCGTTATCTCCTCAAGAACATCAAGAAGAACACGCACTGTATCAAGCGAGGTAAACATAGTAACATTATTATCAACTGCTGCTCGGCGGATTGACGAGCCGTCTGAATGGCTGTCGCCGGCATTAATATCAATCGTGTTGATAACATATGCAATATGTCCCTGACGAAGGGCAACAAGAATTTCATCGCTTCCGTCCTTTGAAAGCTTGCGGCGAACCCTTGTTCTTATTCCGTGTTCCTTAAGATATTTTGCAGTTCCCTCGGTTGCCTCAATATTGAAACCAAGGTCATAGAAGCGCTTAACAAGCGGCAGAGCATTCGGCTTATCGTTATCTGCAATAGTGACAAGAACTGTTCCGTAGTTTGCAACGTTAAGACCCGACGCCTGAATTGCCTTATAAAGAGCGCGGTTGAGCCTTCTGTCATATCCGATTGCTTCGCCCGTTGATTTCATTTCGGGGGACAAATAGGTGTCCATTCCCTTTAGCTTGCTAAATGAGAATGCAGGCGCCTTAACATACCAGCGTTTCTTTTCAGCAGGATATATCTCGCATATTCCCTGCTCCTTAAGGGATTTTCCGAGGATAACCTGAGTTGCGATATGCGCCATCGGAACCGAGGTTGCTTTTGATAAGAACGGAACCGTTCTTGAAGAACGCGGATTAACCTCGATAACATAAACATCATCATTGTCATCGGCAATGAACTGGATGTTATAGAGTCCGACTATTCCGATTGCCTTGCCGAGCTTAACCGTGTAGTCGAGGATTTTATCCTTAACCCTTTGCGACACAGAGAAGGTCGGATAAACAGATATGCTGTCGCCCGAATGAACGCCGGTTCTCTCAACATGCTCCATAATTCCCGGAACGAAAACATCCTTGCCGTCGCATATTGCATCAACCTCAAGCTCCCGTCCCATAATGTATTTATCAACCAAAACAGGCTGCTCCGTGTTTATTTCAACTGCGGTCTGAAGATAATGCCTCAGACTGTCTTCATTTGCAACAATCTGCATTGCGCGTCCGCCGAGAACGAAGGAAGGACGAACCAAAACAGGATAGCCGATTTGCTTTGCAACCTTAACGCCTTCTTCTATATCCGTTACCGCCTGTCCCTTTGGCTGAGGAATTTCAAGCTCTTCCATAACCTTTTCAAAGCTGTCGCGGTTTTCGGCTCTGTCGATTGCCTCAACATCCGTTCCGATAATCGGAACGCCGAGCGCGTCAAGGGGCGCTGCAAGGTTTATTGCCGTCTGACCACCGAGAGAAACAACTATTCCGAACGGTTTTTCAAGCTCAATTATATTCATAACGTCCTCAACAGTCAAAGGCTCAAAATAGAGTTTATCCGAGGTCGTGTAGTCGGTTGAAACTGTTTCGGGGTTGTTGTTAATTATAATTGCCTCGTATCCCGCCTCGCGGATTGACCAGATTGCATGAACGGTTGAATAATCAAACTCAACGCCCTGACCTATTCTTATAGGTCCTGAGCCGAGAACTATTATCTTCTTTTTATCGCTGATAATGCTTTCGTTTTCCTCTTCATAGGTTGAATAGAAATACGGAACATAACTTTCAAACTCGGAAGCGCAGGTGTCAATCATTTTATAAACAGGGAAAATGCCGTTTTCTTTTCTGAGATTGAATATTTCAGCTTCACTCATTCCCCAGAGCAAACCGATATATTTATCGGAAATGCCCATTTTCTTTGCGTCTCTGAGAGTCTGAACGTCACCTTTGTTATCTCTGATAACCCCTTCAAACTCAACAATATTCTTGAGCTTGTCGAGGAAGAACATATCAATCTTTGTTGCATTATAGATTAAGTTCAGGTCAACGCCGTTTCTGATAAGCTGACCTATGGCAAAGAGTCTGTCATCCGTTCCTGTTTTAATGTAGTTTATAAGCTCGTCGTTTGAGAAGCTGTCGAATTTTTTATCATAGAGGTGGCAAACGCCTGTTTCAAGTGAACGGATTGCTTTGAGCAAACTTTCCTCCATTGTTCTTCCGATTGCCATAACCTCGCCCGTTGCCTTCATCTGGGTGTTGAGCGTGTTGTTGGCATCCGCAAATTTATCAAACGGGAAACGCGCGATTTTTGAAACAACATAATCGAGCGCCGGCTCAAAGGACGCCGGAGTGTTTGCAATCTGAATTTCATCAAGGCGCATTCCGACTGCAATCTTTGCGCTGACTCTTGCAATCGGATATCCCGATGCCTTTGACGCAAGCGCTGAGGAGCGCGAAACTCGGGGATTTACCTCGATTAAATAGTATCTGAAGGAATGGGGGTCGAGCGCAAACTGAACATTACAGCCGCCCTCAATTTCAAGTTCGCGAATAATCTTAAGCGCGCTGTCACGCAGCATATGATATTCCTTATTGGTTAATGTCTGCGAGGGCGCAACAACAACGCTGTCGCCCGTGTGAACGCCGACAGGGTCGATATTTTCCATATTACAGATGGTTATTGCAGTGTCGTTTGCGTCACGCATAACCTCGTATTCAATTTCTTTATAGCCCTTGATTGATTTTTCTACAAGAACCTGATGAACGGGAGAAAGCGCAAGCGCGTTTTTAAGCATTTCGCGGCATTCCTCTTCATCATCGGCAAAACCGCCGCCCGTTCCGCCAAGTGTGAAGGCAGGGCGAAGAACAACGGGATAGCCGATTTCACGAGCGGCACGCAGACCGTCTTCAAGCGTGTTTGTTATTTCACTCGGAAGAACGGGCTCACCGAGGGATTCGCAAAGCTCCTTGAATTTTTCCCTGTCCTCGGCTCTTTCGATTGCCTCAAAAGAGGTTCCGAGTATTTCAACATCGCATTCCTTTAAAACACCCTTTCTTGCAAGCTGAACGGCAAGATTCAAACCTGTTTGACCGCCAAGGGATGGGAGAATAGCATCGGGACGCTCGTGACGAATTATTCTTGCAACATATTCAAGTGTTAAGGGCTCCATATAAACCTTATCTGCTATATCGGTATCGGTCATAATGGTTGCAGGGTTTGAGTTGATTAAAACAACCTCATATCCCTCCTCACGAAGAGCAAGGCATGCCTGAGTTCCCGAATAGTCAAATTCGGCAGCCTGTCCGATAACAATGGGGCCCGAGCCGATAACAAGTATTTTATTTATATCCGTGCGCTTAGGCATTGCTCTTCGCCTCCTTATCCATTAAATTAATAAATTCATCAAAAAGATACTCGCTGTCCTGCGGACCGGGCGCGCTTTCGGGATGGTACTGAACCGAAAACAGCTTGTTTTCCTTTGACTCAACGCCCTCCGCAGTGTTATCAAGAAGGTTGATATGCGTCATCTCAAGCTCTGTTCCGGCAAGCGTTGCAGTGTCAACGGCATATGAATGGTTTTGCGAGGTTATCTCAAGCTTTCCTGTTTTTAAATTCTTAACAGGGTGATTACCTCCCCTGTGCCCGAATTTCATTTTAAAGGTTTTTGCCCCGAGAGCAAGGCAAATCATCTGATGACCAAGGCAGATTCCGAAAATCGGAAGCTTTCCTTTAAGCTTTTTAACAACCTCGATAACCTCGGTTACATCCTCCGGATTTCCGGGTCCGTTTGAGAGAAACAAGCCGTCGGGCTTCATTGAAAGGATTTCCTCGGCGGTTATGTTATAGGGAACAACGGTTACGTTGCAGCCCTTTTCATTGAGCTTGCGGACTATATTCATTTTTATTCCGCAGTCTATTGCAACAACATCATATTTATGATTGGGCGTTCTTGAATACCAACGCTTTTTGCAGGAAACTCGTGACACCATATCGGTTGGAATTTTATAGCTGATAAGCATTTTATATGCCTTTTCAAAAGTCATATCAGCGTCGCAAATCATAACCTTCTGGCTTCCTTCATCGCGGATAATTCGGGTTATCATCCTCGTGTCAACTCCGCTGATTCCGGGTATATCGTATTCATCAAGAACCTCGGAAAGAGTTTTTGTGTATCTGAAATTTGAAGGTAAGTCGTTGTATTCCCGAACAATAAACCCGCCCATCGTCGGAACTCTTGTTTCAAAATCCTCATCGCAAATACCATAGTTTCCGATAAGCGGATAGGTCATACAAACCATCTGGTCGGTATATGACGGGTCACTCATAATTTCCTGATAGCCCACCATCGAGGTGTTGAAAACGATTTCATTAATCGCAGTTTTATCGGCGCCGAAACCGTAGCCGTAAAACTCCTTGCCGTTTTCAAGAATCAATTTTTTGTTGTATGGTTTCATAAACGACTTCTCCTTCGCATATAGTTAGAATATTTTCACCAAAGAGCTCCCAGGCCTCAAAGGGCGTTGCCCTTCCCATTGAAAGAAACTCATCAGGATTGACTGTGAACTCTTTATCTAAATCAAGCAGAGCTAAATCCGCAGTTTCGCCGACTGCGATTTTTCCCGAGCCGAGAGTGAATATTTCTCTTGGCTTAACGCTCATTAAATCAATAAGTCTTTCAAGGGTTATAACCCCCGTTTTAACAAGTTTTGTATATAAAACCGGAAAGGCTGTTTCAAGCCCCACTATGCCCATTGCCGAGCCTTCAAGCCCCTTGCTTTTCTCCTCTTTTGAATGGGGCGCATGGTCGGTTGCAATAACGTCAATCGTTTTGTCAATAATGCCCTCGATAAGAGCTTGTCTGTCCTGGGCAGAACGAAGGGGCGGATTCATTTTAAATCGGCCTTCCTCTTTTAAATCCATATCGCAAAGGGTTAAATAATGGGGCGCCGTTTCGCAGGTTACCCGAACTCCCCTTGCCTTTGCCTTTCTTATTATATCAACGCTTTCCTTTGTTGAAATATGGCAAACATGGTAGCGGCAGCCTGTTTCTTCGGCAAGTCGGCAATCACGCTCAATCTGAGCCCACTCGCTTTTTGAGCAAATGCCTCTATGGTTATGGAGGCTTGCGTATTCGCCGTCGTGGATATATCCGCCGTTTAAAAGCTCGTTAACCTCGCAATGTGCGGAAATTATCTTTCCGAGCTTTGCGCAGCGCTTCATAGCCTCACTCATATCCGCTTCACCCTGCACACCGCAGCCGTCGTCTGAAAAGCCGACTGCAATATCGCCGAGGGCTTCAAAATCAACAAGCTCGCCCTCTCCCTTTCGTCCCTTTGTTATTGAGGCATAGGGATAAACCTTTATACAGGCATCACGCTCAATTATATCTGTTTGAGCCTTGATTCCCTCAAGACTATCGGGAACGGGATTAACATTCGGCATCGGACAGACCGCTGTATATCCAGCGCTTGCCGCCGCCATAGTTCCCGTTTTAATCGTTTCCTTATAAGAAAAACCGGGCTCACGAAGATGAACATGAACATCAACGAAACCCGGAATTAAGTATTTATTATTGCAATCAAAAACACGATTTGCGCCATCTAAGCAAACAGAGGTGCCGATAGCTGTGATTTTTGAATCTTCGATAACTATGCTGTTTTTTTCAAAACCGTCCCCCGTATAAACGAGAGCATTTTTAAGAACTAACTTCATAAGCAAAGCCCTTTCCCTTTCGGGACTTTATTATATTATAAAACAACTATTTATGTCAATATGTAAAAGTATACAAAAAAGCAGGATGAACCTGCTTTTTATTTATTCTTTATTCTCTTTTTTTGCAATATTGATTATGCGAACGATAACCGTGCTTAAAACAAGGTTGATTGCAAGCTCAACAAAGAAATTTACTCCGACAACGCCTGTTATAACATAAAGTCCTGCGTTTTTGGCGCCTGCTGCAGCTGCCCATTCGCTGATAAGGGGCATAAAGAAGAGCCAGCAGCCAAGAATGAATACTCCTGTGTTAACAACGGGAGCGCAAATTCCCGAGGTTATAACGGCAGCGAGCTTGTTTTTCTTTTCAATTGCCTTGTAAACAGCACCTGCTGCAAGACCTGCAAGAACACCCTTTAAAAGAACGGTTACAAAAGTTCCTGCGGGATTGGCTGCAAGGAATAAGCCTGCGTCACCCGATGCGATAACCGTTATTCCGAAGGCGAGGCCAAGCCATGCACCTGCGCCGATTCCATAGAGTGCTGCGCCGACAATTATCGGAACAAGAACCAGCGAAATCGAAAAAACTCCGAATTTGATGAAGCTTCCGAGCAATTGAAGAACAACAACAATCGCTGTCATAACTCCAATGCCGACAATCTTTTTTGTGTTTGTTTTCATATTAAATTTTCCTTTCTGCTACTGTTCCGAAGGCTGATTCAAAACACTAAAAAACCAACCTTTGAGGAATATCCGTTTTTCCTCTTTGGATACAATGCGGGCATATTATACATCATAGCGCGAAAATCGTCAATAAATAAAGTTAACAATTTTGTGTTGAATTGAAGTGAAATAATATGTATAATAATATAGATAATTTATAAGGAAAAGAGAAAACTATGCAATATACTTACAGAACGCGCGGAACCTGCGCAAGAGAAATAACAATTGATATAAACGATGATAAAACCATCGGCGATGTTTCCTTCCTTGGCGGATGCAACGGAAATCTTCAGGGCATTTCTGCGCTTGTTAAAGGAAAGAATATGGATGAGGTTATAAGCATCCTTAAAGGAATTGACTGCAATTTCAAAGGAACCTCCTGCCCCGACCAGCTTGCAAAAGCGCTTGAGCAGATTAAAGCAGGGCTTTAATAATTACGAATTACAAATTACGGTTCGTTTGCGACCGCTCCCAGTGGGAGAAGAAGGGAGCAATAAGAACTGCCGAACGGTCAAAATTTGTCGGCGCTCCAAGCCGATAACAAATTTTGGGAACCGTTGGTCGAGATTACGAATTAAGGGTGGGCGCTGCCCACACCCGATTATAATAAGGATAATTTATGTTTAAACTTGAAAGCAATCGTTTAAAACGAGAATTTAAAATAGCAAACAACACCTTCTACGCAAGTCAGATTCAGAATAAATATTCGGATATGAATTTCGTTCCGGACGGCAATTCAAGCGAATTTGTTATTTATTTTGAGGATGGCACGCAGTTTTCATCAAAAAGGCTTCCCGTTGTTGAATCCCACGAGGAAAACGGAAGGCTCAGTTTTACTTTCGCCGAAAACAAGGGCGTTTGCGTAACGGTTGAATACTGGGTTCACAGCGACGGTAATTCAATCTGCAAGCAGTTAACAATTCATCAGAGAGACGGCGTTGCAATTAGCGCGGTTCTTCTTGAAAACATCGGAATAGTTAATTCAAAAACGCATTTTGGTGTGGAGATAATCGAGGGAAGCGAAATACCTCCCTATCAGGCAATGCTCGGTCAGCCGTTTTTTATTGACAGTTTATTCTTCGGCTGCGAATTTCCCGCAACTGATAACAGAATCCTTCACGGCAGAGGTCAGATTAAATATTTCGTTGTTGAAAATGAAGAAACCTTCAAATGCCCGATAACAGTTATGGGTGCAGCCGACGACAACACTTTGATTTCTGTTAAAAAAGCCTTCTTTGAATACATTGATTTCATCAGCCTGCCGAGAAACCTTCGTTTCAATTTCAACGGCTGGTTCGACAGTATGGGCAAGATTGATGAAGAAGGAACAAAAGCCCTTTTCACAAGCGTTTATGAAAATCTCAAGTCCCATAACGCACCTGAAATTGCAAGCTATGTTATCGACGACGGATGGCAGAGCAACAAGGCAAAATTCTGGCAGGTTAATTCAAAGAAATTCCCAAATGAGCTAAAAGACATTTCTGCTTTATGCGCTGCTTTCAAAAGCGGTTTCGGACTTTGGCTTTCGCCGAGAGGCGGATACAGCCGGTGCAAGAAATTCGGCAAGAGGATTCAGAGCGGCGGCAACGGATTCTACGATGCACAAAGCGATGCAATCTGCGTTGGCTCTAAGAAATATATTGATAACCTGACCGAGTTCCTTCTTGATAAGATGAAAGAGTTATCCATTAATTATCTTAAGCTCGACGGATTTTCGCTCAAGCCCTGCAAGAATGAAAAGCACGACCACTTAGTCGGCGGTGACAACGATATGTATTTCACAACTGAAATGTGGCATAACTGGATAGGTCTTTTTGAAAAGCTCAGAGAGGCAAACAGCGATTTATTCATCAATATGACCTGCTATGTCAACCCTTCACCGTGGTGGCTTCAGTGGGTTAATTCGCTTTGGATTCAAAACTCGCAGGATATAGGATTTGCAGAAAACAATGAAGAACAGAGCAAACTTGACGCTGAGTTAACATACCGAGATTCAAGATATTATGACTGCGTTATAAATCGTTCTGCAGCGCTACCGCTTAATGCGATTTATAACCACGAGCCGATATACGGCAAGGGCACGGACTTTGATATGAGTGATGAAGAATTCCGAAAGTTTGTAATCTGGTGCGCAATAAGAGGTCAGGCGCTCAATGAGCTTTATATATCGCCAAGTCTGATGAACGATGAGAAATGGAATGCACTTTCAACCGTTATGAAATTCCAGAAAGAGAATTTCCATATTCTTAAAAACGCCTCCTTCATCGGCGGAAATCCTGCGGATAATAATATCTACGGCTTCGTTTCCTTCACCGAAGAAGGCGAAGGAATTGTTGCACTTAGAAATCCAACCGATGAAAAAACTCCTCTGACCTTAACTTTCAACAAATTAATGGGCGTCAGTGAGAAATTCCAAAACAACAGATGCGAGCCCGTTTATCTTACATCACCTCTTGATACGGGCGGATACTTTTCATACAACGAAAAGCTTGATATAACTCTGCATCCGTTTGAATTGATGGTTCTAAAATTTACTAAATAACTGAGGACAGATATATGAAATGTGAAAAATGCAAAAGCAAAAATAATAAAGAGGAAAACGGCAAGTTCATCTGTGAGGATTGCGGCGCCGAATTTGAAATAAAAAAGAATTCGCCTCTTAAAGAGACGCTTGATTTTCTTCTTCCGATAATTATTGCCTTAATCGTTGCAATGCTTCTTAAAACCTTCGTGTTTGCAAACGCCGTTGTTCCAACAGGCTCAATGCTCAACACAATTCAGGAGGGCGACAGAGTTATTGCAAGCCGAATTGAATATAATTGGAGCGACCCCGAAAGATACGATATAATCATTTTCAAGGCTCCCGATGAGGTTGCAAAAGGAAATGAAAAGGAATTTTATGTTAAAAGAATTATCGGTCTGCCGGGAGAAACAATAACAATTGTTAACGGCGTTGTTTATATAGCAGACGCAAACGGCAACACCCAGCAGGCGCGCGATGAATTTATAACCGCCTGCACGCCGACGGGCAATTTCGGACCCTATGTTGTTCCCGAAGACAGTTATTTCGTTATGGGCGATAACCGGGAAAGCTCAATCGATTCACGCTACTGGCTGACAACAAATTATGTTAAAAGGGATTTGATAATCGGAAAGGTTAAATTCCGCTACTATCCCTTCAACACTTTCGGAAAACTTGATAATTTTGAATAATAAATAAAATGGGGCTGTAAAAAAAGCCTAAATAAAAAATCGACTGCATTCCCGCCGAAAAGGTAGGAATGCAGTCTTTTTAGTGATATAATGTAATTGATATGAAAACAAAAATCACTGATGTATATAATACACCATATCAATTAAAATT
>JAFUZY010000068.1 GCA_017476375.1 Eubacterium sp. | reverse complement strand
ATGTCAGTTAGTCTGACACAATACCTACCCGTTACTCACATGTTCACAGATGTGCGGATGCTATTTTACTACGCCGTTACAGTTCCTATTATCGGCACTTGGAATATTGAATTTTCAACTTTTTTAATGTCCGTGTTGAGCATTACGTCGTTCTTACAACACTTGCAACGAATAATTAAATCTCCCGTGATTTCGGAATTATCTGTTATCAAAACAGCGGTAGTTGCATTCTTAATCTCTTTGCTTCTGACCTGCAATAAAGTGCTGCCGCAGGCAGGGCATTTTATTCTAGGACGATAACTTTTCATATTATTCATTTTCTTAATTTCTTGATATCCTCCACGTCTTTTATTACGCTTTTGAGCACGCCCTGTACGGTGCAGTAAGGATAGCGCATATCCTCCATGTTTTTATTCTCGGGATGAAGAATAACTTCACCTTTTTCTTTATCAAAATATATTGTCTTTAAGGTGTTCGTATTATCGGGAGTAAGGGCAACGACAATATCGCCGTCAGCGGCTTCCGACTGTTTTCGTATGACGAGTAAATCTCCGTCGTATATACCGACGTCAATCATAGATTCACCGCTTGCACGGAGCAGATAAAAATCGCCTTTGCCAAAAACAGAAACAGGTAACTGTACGATTTCTTCTATCTCTTCAAACTCTTCTTCGGGAGAGCCACAGGGGATGCTGCCTACTAACGCAGCGCTTGAAAATTCAGCGTTCACTTTATTCGTTTTCTCGGTATGAATACTTCCGTTTTCATAATCAATCATACCTTTTTCGCGCATCTCAACAAGATAACGGTAAGCGGTATTTCTTGTGATGCCGAATTCTTCGCCTATGCAAATACAGGAAGGCGACTTATTATGTTCAAGATAATATCCTTCGCAAAAATCTTTTATTCTTTGCATCAAGCCCGTGTCTTTGCTTCTCATAAATTCATCTCCGAATCTTAACGAATACACAATGTATCGGATAGCAAATACAATATATCATATCCCAAAAACTTTGTCAAGACCTTTTTTTGTGATTTCTAATTCCTTTTAGATATTTCTGTGAAAAGGTTTTGTGTTTTGATAGCAAAAAAACAAGGAATGTTTATTCACTCCTTGCCTCGTTAAATGTTGTCTGTTCGTCTATCCACGATTTTTGCGGCACATCGTGAATAATGTCGCCGTCACTGTAATTACCGATTAAAAACGGAGAGTTCGAGTCGTGCATACTGCTTTTCTCCAAAACCTTTGACGGCTCTGCGTTTGCATAGCAATACCTGCAAAGATGCTTACAGGTGTTATACGCGCCGATATCGCAAGCGAGATAGCAGGCACATTCAGCTCTTGCGCCTTTCTTTTTGGGCGCATTCAGCCGTTTGCCGATTGCTTTTTCATAATCGCTGATTTTCATACAACAGCTGCAGTATTCACCGAATTCAGAGAGCTCATCACCCTCGGCGCACGGCTTTACAGTCATTCCATGAGCGGTAGCGATTCTTATAAATTCCTTTCCGAGAGCAAGGCGTTCTTCCGCTGTAACCTCCTTGGCTTCGGGAAAATTCCGCTTTACCTTCGGATAGAGGTCAATAAAACTGATAACAACAGTTTTGGTATAACCTTCAAGTGCCGTTGCCATTTTGTCAAATGCACGAAGATGATAATCCAAAGTGTATTTGTCAGTAATGAATATCGGGTCATATCTCCAACCGACAGAATTAACGCCGACTATATCTGAAAGCCTTTTGAAATCCTCTAAAAGCTTGTGCTTGTCGGGAACGTTAGGTTCTATATCCTTGCCGTAGGGCGTAATTGTAACAAACCAGTACTGACCATAATCCTTCAGCAGTTCCATATACGGGAACATCGGCGCAGGATTTTTTGTGCAGAAACCGATAATATCAACAACACTTGGGTCAAGACGGTAACGGCTGACTTGATTCGGATAATACGGATTGTGAACGCAGACGAACCTCTCTTTAAGCCTGTTGGCAAACCATTCAGCATAAAACGCGGGGATGTCCGTGCGTTGTCCGGTATTAATGATCATCTGCCTCACCGCCTTTCGTTAGTATCATTTTTTATTCAGATAGACCTCTCATCTTAAGAAACTGTCGGTAAATCGGATAAATTGCATTGCTTGGACTTTCGGGAAACATTATTTTCGGTGCTTCAAGCGCAGGCACCCATTTTGCTTCGTCAACCTCTGCTGATAGCTGAAAATCTTTCTTTTTTGCAAATGCTATAAAGCCGTGCATCAGCAGTCCTTTTGGGCTGAACCAATGCGTTTTTGCATATGTGAGCTCAGTAACGTCAATACCGAGTTCCTCTTTAACTTCACGCACCGCAGCTTCTTCTGCCGTTTCACCGACCTCCATAAATCCTGATGTGATATTGAAATATGTATCGGAAAGATATGACTGTCTGCATAGTGCAATCTCGTCAAATTCGTTATAGGTCAGCACTATAACGCAACTTGGAAAAATATCAAAATAGTATTGTTCACAGACTTCACAAAACGGAATTAATCCGTCATCACCAGCCTGTTTATCTGTAAGCTTTCGTCCGCATTCCGGACAGTATTTGAAATGCATTTTATCACCGTTTTGAATAGTTATATTTCATTCAGCTTAGTGGCTTTTGTTTTCTTTTCCAGCAGCTTTAATACCATATCTGCTACAAGAGCAATAATAACGGAAAGAATCGTTCCCCAGGCAATCTTGTAGGTGTTCATAGTTCGCAGTCCTGACAGCAGAATTTTACCGAGACCGCCTGCGTTAATCGTTGCCGCAATCGTTGCGATACCCGTTGTGGAGATAATCGCAAGGCGGATACCCGCAATAATGGAGGGCATTGCCAGCGGCACCTGCACTTTTGTAACGAGTTGCCACTTGTTCATCCCCATTCCTGTTCCGGCTTCAAGCAGGCTTTTATCCACCTGCTGCATACCCGTCATAATATTTCTGATTAAGAGGTATTGATTGTAAAGCACCAGCACGGGGATTGCCGTTTTGTTACCGAGACCGAGAAGCGGTATCAGCAGCGCAAAGAGCGCAAGGGAAGGAATGGAATATATCTGGCTGAAGATATTGACGGTAACGTTTGTCGCCTTTTCTGATTTCAAGAGCAGATAGGAAAAAGGCGCCTTTTTTATTACAACATTTAATTTATTGGACACGGTATATAAAAGTGTGTTATAATATAGACTATAGTTTTCAGTGGAAGGATTATCACAATGACTGAATATATCACTTTTATTCCCCTTGTTATAATGCTTGCTGGTTTAACTCCCATTGTGCTTAAGGATAAGTATATCGGCAACAAACAAAGAAAAATAATGATGATAATTATCGCGTCGGTTGGATTGTTGCTTGTGCAGAATTGCGGCGACTATGTGACGCAGATTAATGATATGCCGACCCCGATGTACAGAACGGTGTTTACAATGCTCGGATACTGCCTTCGTCCGTTTATTCTGTTGCTGTTCTGCTTGTTGGTGCAGCCTTATAAAAAACATATTTTTGCGTTAATAATCGTTGTGTGCAATACTTTAATTTATCTTACTTCCCTGTTTTCGGGCATAACCTTTTTCATAGACAAAAACAACCACTTTATGAGGGGTCCGCTTGGCTTTACGGCGCTATATGTCAGTATATTTTTGCTTGCGTACCTTTTTTATTGCACAATTTACAAATATCGCCACAGAAAAGCAAGTATCTGGGTGACAATTGCTAATGCTGCGCTGATAATTTTGGGCGCGTCGGCGGATTTGTCGTCTTTATATGTTGATTATCCTGTTACATATCTTTCAATAAGCGTTGTTTGCTGCAGCCTGTTCTATTATATATGGCTCCACCTTGAATTCGTTAAGGAGCACGAAAGAGACCTTAAGGCTGAGCAAAGAATAAAAATAATGATGAGCCAGATTCAGCCGCATTTTCTGTATAATACATTGACAACTATTCAGTCGCTTTGCCTTACGAATCCGCAAAAAGCGTTTGAAACAACGGGAAAATTCGGCGCTTATCTCAGGAACAACATTGACTCTCTTAATCAGTCGGATCTGATACCTTTTAAAAAGGAGCTTGAGCACACAAAGGTTTATGCCGATATTGAGATGCTGCGCTTTACGAAAATCAGCGTTGAGTATAATGTTGAGGCAGATGAATTTTACCTTCCTGCGCTGACAATACAGCCGCTTGTTGAAAATGCAATTCGACACGGAGTTCGCGATGTTGACCGGGGTCTGGTTGAGGTTTCAACCAAACAGACTGAAGACGGTAATATCATTATTATCAGCGATAACGGCGTTGGTTTTGATACGAATATACCGTTTTCAGCAGATAAAGACCATATTGGAATTAAGAATGTCAGCGAGAGAATCAAGTCCATGTGCGGCGGAACGCTTAGTATTGACAGTAAAATAGGTGAAGGAACAGTTATAACCATTACAATACCGAGGGAATGAGAATGAAAATCATTTGTGTTGACGACGAAAATCTTGTACTGGAGCTTGTTGTCCGTTTGTGTGAGGAACTGCCTCAAATAAATGAGGTTGTGAGTTTTTCAAGCTCGCCGGAAGCTCTTGAATATATGAAAAACAATAGCGCAGACCTTGCGCTGCTTGATATTGAAATGCCAAAAATGAACGGCATTACGCTCGCCGTAAAAATCAAGGAATTGCACCCTGATATATCCATTGTTTTCCTTACAGGTTATTCAAATTATGCGCTTGAAGCATTTAAGATTCACGCAAACGGATATATTATGAAACCGATTGAAAAGGAAAAACTTGTTGCGGAGATAAACCATGCGCTTTCTTCAAAAGCCGTAACATCATATCCCCACATTTTTGCAAAAACCTTTGGAGAGTTTGATTTGCTGATAGACGGAAAGCCGTTGCGTTTTGCAAGGTCAAAATCCAAGGAATTGCTTGCTTTTCTGATTGACAAACAGGGAGCGGGCGTAAAGCGAGCCGTTGCCTTTGCAGCGTTATATGAGGATGAGTTATATGACCGCAAAATGCAGAAAAGCTTTAATGTAATCGTTTACAGTCTTAAAACAACGCTTACGGAAAACGGCATAGGCGAGATTTTTGAAATGAATTCGGGCGAATTGCGTATAAATCCAGCCTTGATTGACTGCGATTTGTACCGACTGCTGCAAGGCGACGTGCAGACAATAAATACTTATCGCGGCGAGTATATGGTTTCTTATTATTGGGCGAGTCTTACCGAAGCAGTCATTGAAAAAAACAAACTGAAATAATACTTTTGCTTCCTCATTTTGAGGAGGCATTATTTTTTTTGGAAAAATTTCAAAAACCTCTATAACCTCTATATTTGTTATACATTTGTTATACACGGCTTATTATAATATTTGCGGATAAATTATATATTTATATATTAAGTATTTAAGGCTATCTAAACATATCAGAAAGGATGAGAATATGATGCATCAGAATCTGAAAAAAATAATTTCATTTGCCACGGCAATAATGCTGCTGATTTGTGCGTTTGGCGTTTCAAACGCCGTGCTCGGCGTCAGCGGTGTTACCGAGGTAAAGGTGTATCAGAACGATACGCTCACGAAGGAAGAAAATTTCAACGACGTGAAAAAGGGATGGGACAATGCGATTTCTTATGCCAACTCTTCAAATCAGGTCAGCATTACGCTCGGCGACAACTGGTCGCACGACGATTGCCTTAAAATCCCTGAAAACAGTAACGTTACGCTTGATTTGAACGGCTACTATATCCACAGAACGCGCAACCGCGAGTACGTATCAGACGGCGAGGTGTTCTACGTGAGCAAAGGTGCAACGTTAACCATCAAGGATTCAAGACCGTATTCAAAAGGTTACGACGGCGTTGAAGGCGGCGTTATTACAGGCGGCGCAAGCTCGGATACCGCGGGTGGTATTCATTTGGCAAAAGATTCCTCCCTTTATATGAATGGAGGTACTATCTACGAATGTACTTCTCAATATAACGGCGGCGGCATTTGTGCGAATGAGGGTTCTAAAAATATCGAACTCAGAAACAGCCGAATTTATTTCTGTCAGGCAGCCGACAGTTCTGATAACTGTTACGGCGGCGGAATGTACATCGAGGATAACACAAAAACCGTTATTGAAGATTCAACGATTGACTCCTGCTACTGCGAGGACGACGGCGGCGCAATTTATTTTGAAAACCTGGGCAAAACGCTTTATATGCACAACGCAATATTTTCGGCGAACAGAGCAAATGAGCAGGGCGGCGCCATTTATATCGGCTCCATGTCGGGTGACGCAACAACCGATGTTAAGGCAGTAAACAGCTTCTTCGTTAACAACACAAGCGTTGACGAGGGCGGCGCGGTTTACGTAAACGGAAGAGATAAGAAAAATGAAAATCCGGTGCTCTTTACGGGATGCGTCTTCAAGAAAAATATTTCAGAGGATGAGGGTGGTGCAATTTATGTTAACGACAGATATGTTGCCGTAACCGATTGCTCCGTTATCGAGAACAAATCCAAGAAAGAAGGCGGCGGCATTTACGTTGACAGTTATTACGATTTAAGCGTGAAAGGCTCCGTAATTATCCGCGACAACGAATCCGAGGATACGCGTCACAACAATCTGTGTCTTCAGGAGGGAGTCGCTTCCACAGCGCGTGTTTACAGCGGAGGTCTTTACAGAGACTCATATATTATGGTCAGCACGACTGACGATGAAACTCATTTTTCAAGAGATATAACTGAGTATCAGGCAAGATATTTCCACGCTGAAGACGGAGATTTGTCCTTTGAGAAGAAGGATACAGTAAGCACTCCGCTTTATGCTTCTATTTTCGGAACAGGCTCCGCATTTGTGATAATAGGAATAATCGCACTTGGAATTGCGGCAATAGCAATTGCAATAATAGTAAAAAAGAAGGGGGAGAAAAAGAATGACTAAAACAAAAATGAATTATAAGAAAACACTGACCGCCGTTCTTTGCGTTCTCCTTTCTGTGGTTATGGGCGCAGGCATTACGCTCCAAACCTTCGGTGAGGCAAGCGATGTTTGGTACCTTGCCGATATCAAGCTTTTCTATGAAGAAAACGACGACGACGCAAAAAGCGACGCGCAAAAGAGAATGGACGCTCAGGGCTACAAAATGTTCGGCTCAGACTTAAACCAGGGCACGGGCAAAAAGTTCGTGTATATGGGTTACAAAACAACCAAGAACGAAAAAGAAGCGATTACAGATATCCGCCTTCTCGGTATGGATACCGATTATCAGCTTTATAATTACAAACAACTACTTGAAGCTCTTAAAGAAGAGCAGGCGGGAACTGCGTTTAATATGGATATTGCGGCAAGGGAATTCGTCGACGCTTATGAAGCCGGCAGCCCGAAGGCGCAGGACGCGTATGACGCACTTAACCTGTTTATGGTTGATGAGGATAATCTGCTCGGCGACTATATTGTTGACGGAAACGCCGACGAGGATTTCTTTATGACCTTGCTTGTTAAGGCGAGCAACGGTACAACTAACGCAATTATCAACTATCTTAACTCAGGCGCTGCACCCTATGAAAACGCTATCGATGAGGAAAAAGAAGAGTCGGTAACGAAAACATGGGCTGAGCAGATTTCTGAAAGCGCAATCTGGGATATGCAGGAAAAAGGCCTTACAACAGACCAGGAAAAAGAACTCCAGAAGCGCTTTGACGACGACGCAAAGCTTGTGTTCCGTCAGATTCAGTCCTTTACAACAAGTTATTACAACGCTGCCGAAAGACACAGCGAAAAAGCAAAAAGCATTGACGCTCCTGACAAAATCAATAACGCTGAGGACGCTATTGAGTATATGGACGAATTCGAGGAGGAGGATGCCGACGCGATTTTCATTGCTGCGTATGAAATGCTTAATAACTTCATTTACCGCGGCAAAATGAAACTCGGCGACTGGCTTCTTGATTACGGACTCCAGACGATAGAAGAAGTAGATTTTCAAGAACTTTATCCTATACTTGACGTAATGACCGAAGCTCAAATCGGCATTATCGAAACGAACGGATTGATTTCGGCAGTTACCAACCTCGGCGAAAATGAGCACAGCAAGGATGTTGAAAAAACAATCGAAACCGCACAGGAAGCGATTGAAGAATATAACGGCGTCGAGGCTGTTTCAATCTGGGAGTGCGCAGACACGGATATTGAAACGAGCGATATCGCCCTTACAACCGAGGCTATCAGAAATCAAAGCGCGGCTAATATTCTTGACGAAACAGGCAACGACTTGCTTGAGTTTGAAGAAAAATTCGGCATAGTTATGAGCTGGATTTCGTCTATCAGCGGTCTTATGAGCGTTGCCGTATTTATTGCAAACGAAATTCTTACGCACGTTGCTACAAGTTATGCGGTATCTGCCTATGCCGTAAGCGTATCAGGTTATATGGCAACCGCGCTGTCCGTTGTCAGCGTTTGTTCGGCTGTAATGTTCTGGGTAGGCGCTGTGGTAACACTTGTCAACGCTATTGTTTCCATTGTTCTTTGGTTTATTAAATGGTATGAAGAAAATTTCTCCGACCCGAGCGATAACCATACAACAATGCCTGCTTATGTATTCGACGCACCTACCTACGGAGATAAAACGATTACCGTTAAATACAGGTCTGCAAAGGGCGAGAACGAAAACGGCAAAACCGAAATAGGCGACCTTAACTCCCGAGAGCAGAAAAAATGGGATATTATCTGCTTCACCAAGGATACCCGCGTAGGCTCTCCGATAAGAGAAGATACAGGAGGTAATATCTTTAAGCGTGTTACGGGCAACGGCGCAAAGCAAAACGGCTATGACTCTGCAAAATATTTCGGACAGCGTAACCCCGGTGACCTTAACCGCTTCTGCAGCCAAAATGACGTAAACGGTCTTTACTTACATTACAGAACGGAAAAATCAATCAAATCCGAGGTGCCTGCTGACAGTGGTGACTCTCAGACAGAAACAGAAACAAGTAAACAATACATAAGCTCGCTGTATCTTTCAACGGCAGCAACTGCCGAGGAGGCAAAGGCAAGAATGCAGCAGCAGAGCAAGGGGTATTATCTTATTGATGAAAACCTTTCGCCCGGTTGGTCAAGAGGGTGGTCGTCAAAGGCGGT
This sequence comes from Eubacterium sp., assembly GCA_017476375.1. Classification (GTDB taxonomy): domain Bacteria; phylum Bacillota; class Clostridia; order Oscillospirales; family Acutalibacteraceae; genus Eubacterium_R. The sequence goes on along the minus strand of JAFUZY010000068.1, from coordinate 14,687 downwards.
AGTTAATCAGTACACCTATCTTGGATATACAATTACCGAAGACCGTTCAAAGGCAATTACGGATATCCGTGTTGCTCCGTATCAGGGAAGAACGGACAGCATTTTCTACGGCGATATTCAGTATTACTATGCGGGTAATTCGGGCGGCTATGCCAACGATGCAAAGGGCACGAATATGCCAAACTGCGACGCTATGTACTACACAACCGACCCGAAGGCGGGCACGCCTATCGGCGTGGATAAAATACATATCTGCACCAAGTATTCAACAGAAGCAGGCTGGGAGGCGGTTTCACTCTTCGGCAGTGATATTCCCTATAACTTTAATGCACATTACGAGCAGTATGACGACAACACGATGGTAACGGGCTATTTCGTTAAAAATACTGTTAAGCACGGCGGTAAAGGCTATTGGGCTGACAGTAAGTGGGGCGCGGTTAAAAAAAGATATATCTACTTTGAGCCTGAAACAAAATACACAGGCGGTCAGCGTTACGTATCAGGCGTGTTCTTTGTAGGCGGCGCAAGCTACGTATCGTCAAACTGGTATGACAACTGTCTTGGCTCTACCTTTGATTATCTGCCCGAGTATCTTGAAAAAGACCCCAACGTAAGCGTTAATCAGGATATCAATATGGCACAGTCCATTAAGAACCACCTTGACGTTGACGGAAGAAATTACAGAGTGTTTATAGGTTACAAATTCACTTATAATCCCTACCGTGCAATATATAACGTTGCGGCGTTCCAGGGAACGACTTATACCGACTCGCTTCCCTATGCCATCAGTAAGAGCGGCGCTCACTATGTGGCAACTAACTATATCGGTATGCAGAAAAAGGATTACGACAAACAGAGTATCTGGCGCTATATCGCACCGGGTAATACCTATATGAACCGAAGCGGTAACCTTATCTGGGACGGTGACCGTTATGCAAAGCACAGCTGGAACGAGATGAGCTACTTTGATGAATCGGGTTATGCCAAGGCTGAAACCGAAGGGATAGAATACGGATATGAGCAGATGTGCTTCCTTCCGACTAACCTCTATATCAGCGGCTACACAAAGGGCGCAAGTCCGATTAAGAGTAACGATATTGTAATTACCGATAAAGAGTATAAGCCGACTGTTTCCGACGGCGAGATGTCAACCTTCTTAGAGGGCGAAAAGACGATTGACGGCACTCCTGCGCAGGGCGTTTTCCATTCTCTTTATGAAATGAAAAACCCAAATACTGAAACACCGTTTAATCTCTCTTTCCCGAGCTGGACTGACGACAGCGACGACGACCTTGATAAGGGCAGCTCCCTTTACGTTTATCTCAGAGGCGCTAAGTCGAAGAAAAAGTATATTTCTTCTCTTACTGTTGGTTCTTTCTCAAGAAATCAGTACAAAGCGCAGCCCGGCGCAAAGACGGACGGTGATACGCTCAGCGGGGTTGACAGGCTCGTTGATATGACCGCAATGTCAAGGGCATGCGCAGCAAGCGACGAAGTAATCGTTACAAATATGTGCGCAAACGGACAAAATTTGTGGTACAACCGCAAGCAGGATGACGACGACCACCCGTCAAGAGCCTCCTGGGACCCACCGTCAAACGTTCCTGCAGCATATATAGGCGTAAACAGAACGGATGACCCAAGCAAAGCAATCACAGGCGCAATCCTTTTGATTACGGACAGCAATACCGCGCCCGTTTCAAAAACGATTGACAGAGTAAAATATGTATGTGCAAGCAACACCTCGCCGATTGAAATGGGCGGAAAGAAATATTTCCTGTACTATACCACAAACACGGGCGTAAATGCAGGCATACCGATTGAAAATATCTCAATCGATGATATGCCGCTCAAACGCGGTACTGCTTCCTGCCTTGCATATGACAACCGCAAGGGTGATGAGGGCAACAAACTCTTTGGCGATGTTTCTCAGGAAAAATATATTCATCTGCACTATGACCATAACAATTCAAACCTTTTCTACGATGAACTCTATATCGGCGTAGGCAACAGTAAAAAAGAGGCTCTGTGCGATCTTATAACTCAGGAATGTGTTGAGGTTATTGACCTTGACCTTAACACTGACGCAAGGGGTAAATACATTTATCTCGGTATGAGAGTTGACTCACTTGATGTTGATTTGATTAACTCTCTTAAAACCAAGACCGCCAGGGAAAATGCAAGGCGCGAACAATGGGATGGCGCAATTTACGATATTATCGTAACCAACGATAAACCGTATCATAAGAACGGTTTCGTTTCAAAGAACAATAATATGTATTACCACCCGGTTGCAAACGTCAATTTGAACGAAGGCACTTCGGGCACTCCGCTGTATATGTACTATGCAAGTGAATTTTATTCGGGCAGATATAATACGCTCAATAATGCAAATACCCTGCTTCCGATGGATGTTTACTCAACACCTTACACGGCGCTTGCTATGGCAAGATACGACAGAGTTCCTTACGATTTTGACAAGGACGTTGAGTCAACCTCGGGCGAAAGTATTATAAAGTGGGAACACATTATGGATAACGAAACAAGGCTTCCCGCTGATTTGAACTATGGTGCTATCAAGTTTAACGACGATTATTATACGGTTGATAACCGTGTGATGATGTTCGCTCAGCGCTATGACGGTTCTGTTAAATACGGAGCAGAAATCACGGGCGGATTTAACGCAGAGTCAACGAACAAAGGCGAGCTCTATCTCGAAAACCAGGATTAATGCAAAGGAGATAACGATATGAAAAAAATAATTAGTATTATACTGTGTTGCGTTCTTTGCACCTGCGTTTTCGCAGCCTGCTCGGCGCAGAAAGCGAATAATGATATCGTGCTTAAACCAACCGAAAAGATTGATACGTCAAATCTTTTGCCCGAAGACAACTTCCTCGGCACTTATAAAAACGACGATTACACGGCAGTCATCACAAAGGACGAGGACGGAAAATTCAACATTGTCATTACCTCAAAGATTGAAAAGGCAAAGGGCGACGAGTGGCAAATTAAGGGTTGGTTCAGCGAAACGACCTATCGCGTTAATTACAAAAACGCAGTAAAATATAACGTTTCCTATGATAACACCGGCAAGGAAACGAAACGCACTGCCGAATACGAAAACGGACTCGGCAGAATTCAGTTTGACGAAAACGACTCGCTAAAATGGACTAACGAAATGGAGCCGCTTTCGGGCAGCGATACACTAAGTAAACAGTAAGGGAGGGAACGCATTGAAAAAATTATCAACTAAAATAATTGCTCTTATATTGGTAGTATTAATCGCTGCGCTTTTTCCTGTTCAGGTCTGTGCTGACCAGCCTGAATATATCAGCGAGGTTAAAATCGGCATAGGCTCTGACGTTGACGACGCGAGCGAGGACCTCGAAGGTTATGAAATAGTAACGATGGACGGCGAATACGCCGATATCAATGCCAAAGCAGGAAGCTACGGCGGCGGCAAGGGCGAAAGAGCGGTTTTAATCGGTTATAAGACTACAACCGTGAAAAGCGACGCCATTACCGACCTCAGCATACTGAATATGGGTGCAGACGTTAAATATGACGATTTAGGCATTTTTATTCAGGAAAAAATGGACACCGAGATTACTCCGCTTCTTGATAACTTCGTTAAATCACTCGAAGAATACAGAATTAACTACAACTCGGACAATAAGGAAAACAGGGACAGAGCAAGAGCCTCTCATGACCTTCTGAACACCTTGTTTGACGATGATACCGAGATGTCGCTCGGCGATTTGTTCCTTAACGAAACGAGGTACGAAATCGGCGAGGAAGAGTATAAAAAGCTTTCAGACGATGAAAAGAAGCAACACGCAGACCTTGTAACTATTTTACTTCAGTCAACCAATATTGCTGTTCAGACTATGGAATATGCGCTTGCTATGGCAAGTGATACAAGCGAGGATAACTGGCTTGACCGCTTTCCGAAACTGACGTATAAAAATATGATTTATCAGACGGGACTTCCGCCTAAAGACGCAAAGAAAGCGCTCAGCCGTGAATACTATGACGACACGCAGTTAATTCTTGCTTTGTGGGACGATTTTCAGAAAAGGCTTGAAAAGGCTGATGTTTACAGAAAAGTACTTGACGCAATAGCTGACGGCGTTGACTATGAAAGAGCTTTTGCAACGATTGAGGGAACGGACCTTGACTCTTCAAGCGAAGAAGAACTTAAAGATTATGCCGAAGCAAACACAGTTATCGGCAAGTATGCCGATATTATTTCGGATATGGAAGCTATCGTCACTATCAAAGAATATCTTGAAGAAATGCCTTACGGAAATGAGACGATGCTCGATTTCTTCCTTCAGCCGTATGAGGATATTGCAAAAACGTCAACGGCTATTTATCCATTGATTGCCTCCCTTTCGGAAGGTCAGCGCGCCGCGCTTAACTTTATGAGCCTTGAAACGCTGATTATGATGACAATGCAGAATAAAAAGGCGTATAACGAGGCGAAGATTACCGAACAGGAGCCGCTTTCTATTTACTTCGGCGTTGACAGAGAGATGTATGATATCGGCGGTATTGCATTAACGCCGAACACCACTTCTGAAAGTGTTACCGATATGCTGAACGTTGACTCAAACGCGGCGCTTGTTTGGCAGAATTTCAAGGTGGGCACCGACGCAGTGGTTGCCAACGCTTTTATGGAAGCGTTTAAGTATATGAAAGACGACTTTGTAATGCCGAAGGTAAACGTTATTATGCCTATTTACAAAATCTATGCGGTTTATTCCAATATTGCCGAAAACGGAAAACTCCTTTTTGTAACCGATACGATTGCTCCGGAAAGAACGAAGTATCTTATGGATTGCTTTGATAAGTTTTCTACGGGCTTCTGGGAAACGCAGGAAGCCTTTACAATGGAAGGCGCTAAAACTATATGGCATACATCCGAGGAAGAAATGGAAATGATTAAAGAGGACATCGCAAAGTGGATGGATATAAACGGCGGAAATGTTTTCGGATATATTGCTTACGGTATTACCTTTGTAGCATCGGTGGCAGGTCTTTATACACTTTCTACCCAGTATGATATTGAGTATACCCCGGGACCCGCTGTCGTTTATGACACCATAAGTTTTAACAGGTATAATGAAAACGGCGAAAGAATATCTGTTGACTCAAAACCCATTCGTTACAAGGCTTGCACCTGCGAAAGGGAGGACGAAAGCTACAAGGACGCACTCGGCGATAAGTCCGACTTGAACGGCGACGTCGGAAAACAGTGGCTCATCCTTTACGCAACCAAGGACCAGGCGCTTGACCCGATTTTAGCGGATTCGTTTAAGGTACAGTACGGCAACAACAATCTTCCCGCGGGCTACAAAACGGGTCTTCACCTGTTTGGAACAACGGGTGCTGTGGACTTGAATAACAAAGACTTTTGCTGGGATCACGGCAAAGACGGTATATGGGTATTCTTCAAGAGAGATACGGGAGCATCCGTAACAGGCTCAGTTTTTTCTAACGGAACAGTTGCCTTAATAGGCATCGGAGGGGCAATATTCGGCGCAGCCATTACTGCGGTAGCGATGACGGTTAGCAAAAAAAGAAAGGCGGAAGAAAAATAATGAATCAGAATAATTTTATTAAAACAGAAAAAATGCCAAGGCGTATTCTGAGCGTTTTTCTTGCGCTTTTAATGGTGCTTTCATCGCTTGCTCCGTCGGTAGTATTTGCTGACGACGCCGTATCGGTAAGCACCGAGGCTCAGCTCAGAACTGCCCTTGCAAGCGGCAGCGACGTAAAGGTCAAACTGACGCAGCATATCAATCTGCAAGACAGAATTCAGATAGAAAACGGAAACACGGCAGACGTTGACCTTGACGGTCATCGTCTGTATCGTACCCTTGAAAAGGCAACGGCAAACGGTAATATATTCTACGTTGCCTCCGGCGCAACGCTTACAGTACGCGATAGCGCAGGTATTACCGGACGTGTTTACGGCGGTTGGACAACGGGTAACGGCGGTGCTATTGAAAACCACGGTACGCTTGAAATCAGGGGAGGTACCTTTGCTGCGAATACCGCACAGAACGGTGGTGCTGTTTTTAGCGACGGCAATATGACCACTTACGGTGGTATTTTCACAGGCAATACCGCGACCTGGGACGGCGGCGCAATCAAAAACAATAATGTTCTTAATATGTACGACGGCGTTATCTCGAATAACAAAGCGTCTTACGGCGGCGCCCTTCATTCGGGTATCAGTTCAACCAATGAAGATAGAAAATACTGTTACCTTGAAAACGTACAGATGCTGGGCAACAACGCGACCAATAACGGCGGCGCTATATGCAGCCATTGGGAAGCCGTAGCAAGTGGATGTACGTTCACAGATAACAGCGCAGGCAGCGACGGCGGCGCAATTTATTATAGTGCTGGTGTACGCCACCTGACGGTTCAGTACTCAACGCTTGAAGAAAACAAAGCGAAAAACGGCGGTGCAATATGCATTAATTCAAGCGTAGAAGCTAACCGTATTGCAGATTCGACAATCAAAAACAACGTTGCCTCTGAAAACGGCGGCGGCGTTCAGTCACTTCACGATACAGAATTCATATCAACTGAAATAACAGGCAATATCGCAGGCAAAAACGGTGGCGGTATTTATGTCGGCAACGATACAATAACAATATACGACGGCTTAGTTGTTACGGGGAACGACGTTAACGGCACCACGAATAACCTTTATTTGAAAAAAGGTCTCAAACTGAGCTTTGCGGGTTATCATTTAAGCGGCAATACTAATATCGGTGTCACCTACGGAGACGACACCGGCACAATTTCTGCAAATTATTCAAATAATATGAACTACACCGAAGGAAGCGACCCGCTGCTCTACTTTTTTGCAGACGTGGACAAAAAGAGAAAGAGCGACTGCCTCACTCTCCTTAACGGTGAAATAAGATACGATATTACGGGCTTTACGGATTATCCGCCGACAGAGGAATATACCTATCGCGTAACCGTAAAAACCATCGACGACGCCGACGGTTGGAACCACGCTATACTGAAGTTCTTTACAACCGACGGCTATAACGGTTTTGGTGAAAGCGAGCACGCAAAAACAATTTTCTTTGAGAACGAAATTGACGATGAGGGCGACCAGGCAACGCTGACCTTCACGAGTGACCATTTCCTTGACAAGCTCGAACTCTATATCGACTTTGGCGGCGGTTTTACCTGGCACGACTGGGAAGGCGAACTTAAACTGTATATTAACGGCGTAAACGTTCACGGCAGCCGTTACAGTACCTCCTCATCTCCCTGGGACAGTTCGGATAAAACGTGGGAAATTGCTGTTCCCGAGGATAAAAAGCCATACCCGAAAAAGATTTTCTTCAAGGGCGAGGACTCAGACGATATCATTTGCACGGATGCTGCGATTGATAAAAAAGAAAAGTCGAGCAAGGGCAAGGTGTATGCATACGCCTCCGACCAGTATAACGTTTACTGGAAAAACCCCGACGTTACAATCAATGAAAATAATTACAGCAAAATAAAAGAACATACAGTCGGCAGCGACGAATACGGCTATAAAGATATAGACGACGATACATATTATTACGTAGCCAAAACCCTGTGCAGCGAGGGTGAAGGAGAGGTTGACCACACGAGCAACCTTACGGCTGTATATAAAACGAAGAATATCGTTTATCCCGAGGTGGAAGCCAATTTCAGCGCTTCGTTCAGATTCCTGAACACGCTTAATGTGATTGTTCGCGATGAAACTGTATGGTCAGCAACGGGTATTGACGGCACAAAGGTAACCTTACCCGAAATAGATAACCCGACGGGCTATACGATTACGGGCTTTGAAAAGTCCGCAAAGGGTACTCTCGAAACCGTTACCGAGAACAGCAAAGAAAAAATGGTTTATACCTTCGGCGACGGTGACGGCGTTATCGAGGCGAACTGCACGGCAAACACCTACACTGTTGAGTATGACGGAAACGGTGCCACAAAGGGCTCTATGACGTCAAAGCAACTTACCTATGACGCAAGTTATTATCAGCTCCCGACAAACGGCTTCACCAAAACGGGATATAATTTCGTTGGATGGAATACCGAAGCGGACGGAAGCGGCACTTCCTACAATAACAAACAAATGGTAAGAAATCTTGCTTCGGGCGAAGGTGAAGTTGTAACTCTTTATGCGCAGTGGGCGGAAAAGACCTACAAGGTAACCTTTAAGTATCCTGCCGCTATGAATATGGAGGATGAGGTTAACTACGTTCCTTACGGCGGCTCTATCACTCCCGAAACCTTCTACGATTTCGGCGAAGAGGGACACTATGAGTTTGTTTCCTCAAATAAGAAACTTACTAATATTAAAGCAAACGTAACGGCAACTCTTACCTATGAAAAGAAGGAGCACCGTTTCGGTGACCCGATAGTTGTCGGTTATCGGTGTGACATAGAAGGCAAGAATATATACACCTGTCAGGATTGCGGTTATGAAGAAACCGAGATTGTTCCCGTAGGACACAGAGAAGTGGTTACCTACGATTCGTATGCTGCAACCTGTACGGAGAACGGTCACGAAACCGTTATTAAATGTCTTGCATGCGGACAGATTATTCAGGACGGTAATTCAATACCTGCCATCGGCCATGACTGGGATTATGACAACGTAGAGTGGAATCTTGCTACGTCAGACGGCTTTATTACAGGTTCGGCGTCCGTTAAGTGTAATAATGACGAAGAGCACAGCATTTCAGCGCCTATTACCGTAACAGAGCAGGAGGGCGGCTATCTCTTAGAGGCAACAATTAACGGTCGCACCGTGTCAAAAACCCTTAATATCGGTACGGATATTTACACTGTTTCCGTTCAGTCAAGCGGCGGCGGTACTATCAGCACAACGCCGACTGCGGCTTTCCCGGGCGAGACAATAAGAATTTTCTCATATCCCGAAACAGGCAAATTCTTATATCAGGCAACGCTTGTTGCAGGCAGCAGCGAAACACTGCTTGACGACGACACCTTTACCATGCCGAGCAGAAATGTAACGGTTAAAGGACTCTTTGCAGATGCTGCGCCGAATCAGTGCGGACCTAAGGCGTATTGGAAGGTTGACGCGGATACAAAGACGCTTATTATCTACGGCGAAGGCGCTATGTTCAATTACGGTTCCGACTCCCCTTACGGTAGTAATGCACCTTGGCATAGAAACACCTTTGACGGCCTTCACTGCAAGCATATCAGAATAGAGGACGGCATTACTTCTATCGGTGAAAACGCTTTCAGAGAATTCAAATGCTGGGACGACATAGATGTTTATATGGCTGACAGTGTTAAAACCATAGGTGAAAATGCATTCCAAGATACGGTGTATATTCTGGACGTTCGTTTTTCGGAAAATCTCGAAAGCATCAACAACGGCGCGTTTCGTAACGCATTTACCGATAGTTACAGTAATAAGGGTGTAACACTGTTCTTCCCGGAATCACTGCAACACATAGGCAACTCTGCTTTCGGAAACGATGATAATTTAGGCCGAATTAACTGTCCTGCTGACCCTGACAATATGACTATGGGTACCTACAACGACTTTAACGGCAGATATGACAGTCAAACAAAAATATATGTTAAAAGCAGTTATCTTGCCACATACAATTCAAAATTCGGCAATGTCGTGTCGTGCGCGCAATTTGTAAGCACGGATTTCTTTGATGTCACTCTTGTTCAAAGTGACGGCGGAACAATTTCGGCAGACCGCAGCAATGTTCCGTATGGTACCAATGTTCAGATAACTGCTGCTCCCGACGAGGGGTACGGTTTAATTAATATCACCGCAACCAATCCGAGAAACGGCAATACGATTAACGTAGATTCAAATAACAAAATCAATGTACCATACGGCGGCGCAACCGTAACGGCTGAATTTGCGCCGTATTATCAGATTGCTCTCGATAATGACGACACGCAGGGTGCGGTAACCGTTCCCGAAAAGGCAATGGCAGGTGACACGGTAAGCGTTGAGGTTGCTGCTTCAAAGGGCTATGAATTTGAAAAAATAACTGTTACAGACTCCAAGATGCATCAGATAACCGTTACTAATAATTCCTTCGTGATGCCCGAGGATGAAGTTACCGTAAGCGTTAGTTACAGAAAGACGGGCTACACGATAAATTATGTAAACACCGAAGGCGGAACTGTCAGCGGTGTTGATGTGGCAAGAGAAGGCAGCGATATTGAACTTGAAGTAAACGTTAATACTGGCTGGCGGCTTGACAGCCTTACGGTAACGGATGCTGAGGGTAATCCCGTTACTTTAACCGAGAATAATACCTTTATGATGCCTGACAGCGAAGTTACCGTTAATGCAGAGTTCAGCATACTTACTTTCACTGTGAACTGGATTGCAAACGGCGAAGCCGTTGAAACGGACGAGGGCGTTCCTTACGGCACGACTCCCGAATACAACGGTGAAACACCCGACTCGTATTTCGACGGCGAAAACGAATACATATTCTCCGGATGGACGCCTGAAATTACTGAGGTAACAGATGATGCAACCTATACGGCAGCATACGTTTCAAGCGGAAAAGTAAAGACGAATTATCTTGATGAAAACGGAGAAGAGCAAAGCGTTACTGCTACGCCTCTCACGGGAGCGGAAACCGTTCTTAACGGCGGATGGTACGTTGTTAATCAGGACGTTTCTTATAGCACTGAGTTAAAGATTGCAGCAGATACCAATATCATTCTTGCAGACGGCAAGACGATGACGGCGAAGAAATTTAACTATACTGATGCTAACACTGCGTGGACGCTCTCCGTTTACGCTCAAAGCGGCAAAACAGGAGCTCTGAATTTAAACGACACAAGCGCGCTTATGGGTGCGAACATTTACGGAGGCATCATAAATCTTGGTTCGGTTGTTGCCGGAAATATGGGCATTTACGGCGGCAACGTTGAAGCAATTTCGCTTTATGTTCCGCAGGGCAATCTTATCCTTGGCTGTGCTGATAACAGCAGCACGATTAAGGTCTCCACATATTCGGGTAATGTGGTTGCAGTTGCCGACGGTCAGATACTGACTGATGGAACTAAGCTTTATGACGGCACGCTTTCGGACAGCGAGATTTCTTCGATTGCAAACAAAACTCTCCGCAAGGCAACCTATCACACCGTTGACTGGATTGTAAACGGCGAGCTTGAAGAAACGGACGAAAACGTAATAATTACGTCCAAGCCCGAATACAACGGCGAAACGCCTGCACCTTATTCCGAAGGTCATTATGATTATACTTTCTTTGGTTGGAATGACGGTACTGCAACCTATGCAGCGGATGAACTTCCGGCTGTAACTGAAGACGTTACCTATACAGCGGTTTATACAGAAACGGTAAGCCCGAACTGGCACACTATTACAATTAACGAATCTGAAAACGGTACTGTCAGCTTCGAGAGCAGCGGAGCCTATAAGGACGACGAGGTAACGTTAACAGTTACTCCCGATGAAGGTTATTGTCTCAGCGCGCTTACCGTTAAAGATGCGGACGAAAACAAAGTTACCGTAACTAATAACACGTTCACGATGCCAAACTCCGACGTTACTGTTAGTGCAAGCTTCAATGTGATAAACTATAATCTCCATGTTGGCGGTGTTCATGTTAACAGCGCAAACTGCAATGATGTTCTCGGCGACGGCAAAGTAAGCTTCAATGTTCAGACAAATGAGCTCACTCTTAACGGCGCAACCGTTGAGGTTGACAAGAGAGCGGATAACGGTACACCCACGCAGGCATTCGGTATCCGTTATAATCAGGACGAACCGTTTACAATTAAGCTTGTCGGCGAAAACAGAATTGTTGATGCTTCAACTGATGAAGAGGGAGTAACGGAAAAATACGGTATCTTTGTTGCAAGCACTCAGAGCTTCACCGTCAATGGGAACGGCAGCTTGTCAATTGAAATGAATGCCGATGACGAGAATACATATTACGGTATCCAGAGCCGTCAGAATACAAATATCGACGGTGCAGGGGTTTCTATAAATATCCCCGGAACAGCACCGACATATGGCTACTATCTAATGTATTCAAATCAGTTAACCCTTGAAAACGGAGCAAGTCTCAAGGCTGTAACAGGCAGCAATGAAAACACTTATTCCTTCTATAACGACAGGAATAACGATAATCTCATTGCCGAAGAGGGAACTATGATTGAAGCTGTTTCAGGAAATGCAGCGTTTAACTCTCAATTCATTCTCACATCAGCAACAAAGACTCTCGGAGTTAAGGTAAGCGCAACAGGAAACAAAGCTGATTCAACTAAGTGGAATGGCTCAACCTCGCTGGGCGAATATAAGTACATTATGCTTCCGTTCAGCGAGCCTGAAAACGCATACAATCTGAATCTTGAAAACGGAATTAAGGTTAATTTCTTCATTGATATGCCGTACTATAACGCCGAGGGCGGACACATTGAATACACTTATCTTGAAACAACCGACGATAAGAGCGCTGTGAGAAATACCTATACTGTAAACGATTCAGATCTTGAAGTTCAGACAAACGGAACAAGAAAGCTCATATTGAAAGCAGCTCCTGCACAGCTTGCAGAAAAGTATTCAATTGATATCTATAACGCAGCAGGCGAAAAGATAAATGAAGAGCCGATAACTGCTTCAATCGAGGATTACTGCAATGCTATTCTGGGAGCTGAGGCATATTCGGATTATCATGAACTTGTTCATTCACTTCTCAACTATGGTGCTCTTGCAGATGAATATTTTGGCTATGCAGCTCTTTCAAAGAATGAAACGGGTAATGATTATTCAATTAGTCATTCGCTTGATTATAAAGACGATGTTGACGCTGAAAGTTTCAGAAGCAAGGCGAAGGCATCCTTCAAATCAGGCGTTGACGCCTCGGGCGATTCTGTCAGCGTAACGGGAGTATCCTATGTTGCTCTTATTGAACCCGAATTCAGATTCTATGTATCGCAGACTAACGAAGTGTGGTGCTACTATACTGAGCTTAGCATCAGCGACCCGACGTTAACAGCCAAGTGGATTAAAACCGAAAACGGTAACTGCGTAAGCGTAACGGGACTCAAGGCAGATGATTTCGGAAAAATCTTTACTTTAACAATAGGAACAACCGAAATTACCTATAACGGATATGCTTACCTGTACACGGTTTTAAGAAGCGAAAGCACGGCTGATGAAAATCTTAAAAACCTTGCAAAGGGTGTTTACAGATACGCTACTACTGCAGAAGTGACATTCGCATAAGGAGGTGATAACTAATGAAAAAGTATAATGAACCCGAATTCAAGGTTGTTATGACAAAAAATCAGGATGTTATCACCACCTCCGGCGGTGGCGGAGAAGAAATCCCGCACGCAAGCTCAGGCTGGGAGGTAGGCGGCGGCACCGGCGCACCGATTATCAGTCTGTAAATCGCTATTGACACACCGGTAAGTAATTATAATTATTATATAGAGTTATGTTTTGTATATTTTTTTTAAGTCAAAAAATATTAGCTCTTCTCAGGAGGTATCATATGAAGAATTATGCAAAAAAGATAATTTGTGCTTTTCTTGCAGCGTTAATGGTGATTGCAGTAATTCCTGTTTCGGCATATGCTGCAGACGGAATATCCTATGTCCGCCGCTCGTGGAATTCGAGCACAAAGCAGGGTGAAAAAGTAACGGACACCTGTACAAACTACACCCATTTGTGGGATTATTCTGAGGACGAAGACCACACTTTATACAGCGGTTGGTATATTGCCGATAACGGTTTGAATTTTGACGAACTCGAAGTTATCGGAACTGTTAATATTATCGTTCCCGACGGTAACTATCTGTACTGTGATGAGGGTATTATTGTTAATCCCGGCAACACTCTCAATATTTACGGTCAGGCAAATGACAGCGGTATTCTTGATATATTCAATTCCGATAACTACTGTGCAGGTATCGGCGGCAGCGACGAAACAAACTGCGGAACCATCAATATTTACGGCGGAACCGTTAAGGCGGAAGCCGACTACGAAGCAGCAGGTATCGGCAGCGGCGACGAAGCAACGGGTACTAACGGAACAATCTCAATCTACGGAGGAACTGTTACTGCAACGGGCGCAAACTGGGGCGCAGGTATCGGCGGCGGTGACGAAGTCAGCAGCGGTACTGTCAGAATTTACGGCGGCACTGTTACCGCAAACGGCGGAAAGCGCGCAGCAGGTATTGGCGGCGGTAACAAAGGCAACGGCGGTACTGTTGAGATTTACGGCGGCGATGTAACCGCAAACGGCGGCGGCTGGGGCGCAGGCATCGGCGGCGGCAACAACGGCAACGGCGGCAATGTCACAATTGATGGCGGAAAGGTAAATGCAACAGGCGGTGACGGCGGCGCAGGTCTCGGCGACGGCGACGGTGACGTCGAATTCGCCGGCAGCGTAACAATTAACGGCGGCGAGATTACCGCAACAGGCGGTGATGAAGCGGCAGGTATCGGCGGCGGTAACCAGGGAGGTCCGAACGCCGGCAATACTACAATAAACGGCGGCACCATTACTGCAACAGGCGGTCAGTACGCGGCAGGTATCGGCGGCGGCGACCAGGAATCCTCAGGTATGATTGATATATACGGCGGTAATATTACTGCAAGAGGCGGACAGTACGCATCAGGT
>JAFUZY010000067.1 GCA_017476375.1 Eubacterium sp. | reverse complement strand
GCCGCCATGATCAAGGGCAATCCCGATCCCAAGTTCGAACGCTTCGTGTATGACTGCTACAGAAGATTCATTCAGATGTATTCAGACGTAGTTATGGAAGTTGGTAAGAAGTATTTTGAGCAGCTTATCGACGAAATGAAGGAAGCAAGAGGCGTTACTCAGGACGTTGAGCTGACTGCTGACGACCTTAAAGAACTTGCAGAGCAGTTCAAGGCTGAATATAAAGACAAGATTGGCGAAGACTTCCCGACTGACCCGAAAGAGCAGTTAATGGGCGCTGTTAAGGCTGTATTCCGTTCATGGGATAACCCGAGAGCAAACGTATATCGCCGTGATAACGATATCCCTTATTCATGGGGTACTGCAGTTAACGTTCAGGCAATGGCATTCGGTAATATGGGTGACGATTGCGGAACAGGTGTTGCATTCACCCGTGACCCTGCAACAGGCGCAAAGGGTCTCTTCGGTGAGTTCTTAACAAACGCACAGGGTGAAGACGTTGTTGCAGGTGTTCGTACTCCTATGCACATTTCAGAAATGGAACAGAAGTTCCCCGAAGCATTTGCTGAGTTCACAAAGGTTTGCCAGATTCTTGAAAACCACTACAGAGATATGCAGGATATGGAATTCACCGTTGAGCACGGTAAACTCTATATGCTCCAGACAAGAAACGGTAAGAGAACAGCTCAGGCAGCTCTTCAGATTGCTTGTGACCTCGTTGACGAAGGCATGAGAACAGAGGAAGAAGCAGTTGCTATGATCGATCCCCGTAACCTTGACACTCTTCTGCATCCCCAGTTTGACGCTGCTGCTCTTAAGGCTGCAACTCCGATGGGCAAGGGTCTTGGCGCTTCTCCCGGTGCTGCTTGCGGTAAAATCGTTTTCACCGCTGAAGACGCAGAAGCTTGGAACGCAAGAGGCGAAAAGGTTGTTCTTGTTCGTCTTGAAACCTCACCTGAGGATATCACAGGTATGAAGGCTTCTCAGGGTATCCTCACAGTTCGCGGCGGTATGACCTCACACGCAGCCGTTGTTGCTCGTGGTATGGGTACTTGCTGCGTATCAGGTTGTTCAGACATCGTTATGGATGAGGATAACAAGGTATTTACTCTCGCTGGTAAAGAATTCCACGAGGGCGACTATATTTCAATCGACGGTTCAACGGGTAACATCTATGACGGCATCATCGCTACAAAGGATGCTGAAATTGCCGGTACTTTCGGAAGAATTATGGCTTGGGCAGATAAGTTCAGAACCCTTAAGGTTAGAACCAACGCTGATACTCCTGCTGACGCTAAGAAGGCAAGAGAGCTTGGCGCAGAGGGTATTGGTCTTTGCCGTACAGAGCATAGGTTCTTCGAGGAAGACAGAATTGCTGCATTCCGTGAAATGATTTGCTCGGATACTGTTGAAGAGAGAGAAGAAGCTCTTGACAAGATTCTTCCTTATCAGCAGGGCGACTGTGAAAAGCTTTACGAAGCACTTGAGGGATGCCCTGTTACTATCAGATTCCTCGATCCTCCGCTTCACGAGTTTGTTCCTACCGAAGAGGCTGATATTGAAAAGCTTGCTGAGGCACAGGGCAAGAGCGTTGAGGATATCAAGGCTATCATCGCTTCTCTCCACGAGTTCAACCCAATGATGGGCCACAGAGGACTTCGTCTTGCTGTAACATATCCTGAAATTGCTAAGATGCAGACTAAGGCTGTTATTCGTGCAGCAATCAATGTTAAGAAGGCTCATCCTGATTGGGATATGATTCCTGAAATTATGATTCCTCTTTCATGCGACGCTAAAGAGCTTAAGTATGTTAAGGATATCGTTGTTGCAACTGCTGATGCAGAAATCGCTGCAGCAGGTTCAGATATGAAGTATGAAGTTGGTACAATGATTGAGATTCCTCGTGCTGCTCTTACTGCTGCCGACATTGCTAAGGAAGCTGAATTCTTCTGCTTCGGAACAAACGACCTTACTCAGATGACCTTCGGCTTCAGCCGTGACGATGCAGGTAAGTTCCTTGATGCATACTATGATGCAAAAATCTTTGAAAACGATCCGTTTGCTAAGCTCGACCAGACAGGCGTTGGCCAGCTTATGGAAATGGCTGTTAAGAACGGTAAGGCAACAAGACCTTCACTTCACTGCGGAATCTGCGGTGAGCACGGCGGCGACCCAAGCTCAGTTGAATTCTGCCACAAGATTGGTCTTGACTATGTTTCATGCTCACCTTTCCGTGTTCCGATTGCTCGTCTTGCTGCTGCTCAGGCTGCAATAGCTGAGAATGCCGCAAAAGAGGCAACAAAGGAAGAGAAGAAAGAAGAGATTGAAGCAAAGCTTGCAGCTGCAAAAGAAACTTTAAGCAAGCTTCAGGACGCTGCTGCTGATGCAACAGACGATTTCAAAGAGGTTGTTGCAAAAGGCTTAAAGAGCATCAAAGCCGGCTGGGAAGAAGCTAAGAAAACTTTTGATGCTGAATAATTAAAAACAAAAACTGCCGACTCGAAAGAGTCGGCTTTTTTGTTAATTACGAGTTACGAGTTACGAATTACGAATTGAGGGTGCTGCGCACGGCAATTATATCTCAGCGACTAAATCGCACAGGGGACAGACCCCTGTACGAAAATGATTTATTGATGTTTTTTGTCATTGGGGACTGTCCCCAATGACAAAGGTGTAATATTTTTTTTGTAAAAATTGCCGCTTATTATACAAAGCGTATATTGTTAAGTCGATAACGGTATTGAACACCACCTGTTGACTGAATTGGAAAGGGGTACATATCCCTTTGTGATGCCGTACAGACGGACTTCTATATTGATATTTTTTGTGATATAATGTATAATTTTTTTGAGGTGGTTTTGTGATGGAATTCATTAAAAACTTTTTTGAAGGCAATTCCCAGATGGAGCTTATATCAACGGGAATAATTGCTCTTGCTCACATTTTCTTTGCGCTTTCAGTTTATTTTGATTCAAAAGTTAATCATATTAAATACAGAATAGTTTGGATTCTTTTATCTCTGATTTTCGGTGCGCCTCCCGTTGCGATATATTTTATTTTTCGCAGAAGGCTTCACACCAAGGTTCCGATTGTTTGCACAAAATGCGGGAAAAAAGCACCCAAGGGTGCAAAGGAATGTCCCCGTTGCGGCAACACTCATTTTGCACCGTTGCAGTACGAAAACCTCGGAGCGGCAAGAAACAGAACACTTGCGCTTTTAATGGCGGCAGCAATTCTTTTTGCGTTTGATGCGTGGTATACCCAATATAGTCCGTGGGCGCCGGATGAAGACGAGGTTGTTGAAGAAATATATGAAGATTATGATGAGCCTGATACGCTTCGTTTTGGTTATGTTAATAACGGCAAAGTTCTTTATTACAGCCGAAATAAAACAGCATATACGGATGCGACCGAGGTTCCTCTCTATGATAAAGACGGAAATGAATACGCTTATGATTCCTCAAAGGGGTATGTTTTTGGCGACAAAGTGATTTCAGAAGAAGCTGCGCTTGTTGACAGCAACGGTTATCTTGTTGATTCAGTAACAGAGTTTGGAAATGTTCCTTCAACAGTTCCTTTTCAGACGCAGGACGGAACGATGTATTACCGCGCCGCAGATGTTAGCTGGAACAAGGACGGAAAAATGGTTTACACCTCGAACGGAAACCCGATAAACTAAAAAACAGGAGCTTTTCTCCTGTTTTTTTAGTTATTAGTTATTAGTCGTTAGTTATTAGTCGAGGTCGATGTTTTTTCTTTCCTGAGTGAAGCCTCTTCCCCGAACCTCTTTAATCTTTGTTACTGTTATAAAGGCGTTGGGGTCAACGCTTCTGATTAGTTCATTTGCCGAATAGAGCTTTCTTGAGGGAATAACGCAGATTATGCCCTTTATTTCCTCTTTAAGAGCGCCCGTCTGGATATAGGACATAGTAACGCCGGCGTTAAGTTCGGAGAGAAGTTTTGTTCTGATTTCTTCATAGCTTCTTGAAATAACAAAAAGCTGAATCTGCGCCTTTCCGAAAACCATTACCTGCTCGAGAATAAGACTTTCAAGAACGAGAACAACGATTCCCATCATTATGCTTTCGGAATCGGAAATAACCGCTTGTGCACCGACTACGATTATATCGGTTATATAAACATAGATAGCAACGGATTTATGGGTTATTTTTGCAAGAATCAGATTCGCTATATCCATACCTCCCGTTGAGGAGCCAACCCTCATAACAAGACCGAGCGAAAGCCCCATTAAAACGCCTGCAAAAAGCGATGCCAAAAGAGTGTCGTCGGTAAGCTTATCAATGCCGGGAATTCTTTGCATAAGCGAAAGAAATGCGGGATAAAGAAAGGTGCTTGCAACGGAAGTGAGAAAAAGCTTCCTTCCGATTATAATAAGTCCCAGAATTAAAAGAAAAGTGTTAAGAACGAAAACAACAAGCGCAGTGTCAACAGGAAAGAATTTGCTTACAACAAGGGCAATGCCCGTTGTTCCGCCCATTATGATATTATGGGGAATAATAAATGCCGCAACAAGAAATGCCAGAAGTGCGTTTCCTATAACAACAAATGTCGCTGTTTTAATTTGTTCAAGTGTTCGTTTCTGTGTTTTGCTCATGTTTTTTGCCTCCGAATTTTCTGCCTCAAATATATTAGTCGCTCGGCTTAAAAAAATCAAGTGTTTTTCTGAATAAGTATACAAAAAATGAATAAAGTTTTTTATTTGTTTATAAATATGTTAGAATAAAAGCAAATAACTGCGGAAAGGCAAGTAATATATGCTGATTTTAACATCGTCTGATTTCGCTAACGAAAAATCAAAAGAACAAATTATCAGGAATCTTCCGGGGAATATAAAGGATTGCAGAATACTCTATTTTGTCAACGAAAACTTCACCCGCGAAAATCTTGAAAAGCGCGCCTATCGCGACAGGCTCAAAAAATGCGGTTTTGCCAAAAAGAATATATATGTTTTTAATTATGATAATCCCGAAGAATTTGATTACCCCGAGCTTGATTGTATTTTTATCGGCGGAGGAAATACATTTAAAACTCTGCAAAAGCTGAGAGAAACAGGCGCGGATAAAATTATAAAGGATTATGTTTTAAATAAAGGGGTAACCTATATCGGCGGCAGTGCAGGAGCGCATATTGCCTGCAAAAGCATTGAGCATATAAAGCAGTTTGATGAATGCCCCGACGACTTTTCGGATTTCAGCGGACTTGGTTTTTTTGACGGAATCCTTATCTGTCATTATTCCTCGGCTCGCGAGCCTTATGCAAAAAAGGCGAGGAAAGAAGGAAAATTTAAAGTTTTCACACTTAAAGACGATGAAATAATTGTAACCGATTGAATTATTCAATCAGCGCAGACCTTGTTTCTTAGGTTTGTTTACACGCTGAGCCGACCGAATTAATCAGTCGGCTTTTTGTTTTATCACATTAATTGTTAACAAAGATTGAACAAATATTGTAAATATGCTACAATATGGGTAATCTGGATAATTCTATGCTTTGACAGGAGCCGAAATTATGAGAAAAAGAATAATATCAGCTATATTATCCCTTGCAATTATATTAACAAATATCGCAATTCTTCCGATTTCATCATATGCATACGATGTTAAAGAGGAAACACTTTCAAATGTTTCAATATCGGATTGGATGAGCGTGATTCGTGACGACACGAGGTTAACGGAAATAACAATTCCGGGAACCCACGATTCCTGCGCGCGAAAATTCCACAACGAAGATGCGTTTGGCGTTATGAGCGGAATTTCAAAATGCCAGAACCTAACCATAACAGAGCAGCTTAATGCCGGAATTCGTTTTCTTGACATTCGCTGCGAGGTTGACGCAAGCTCTCATTCCGTTAAAACCGTTCACGGCTCAACAGACTGCTGGAACGGCGATGATTACTATTATCTTGATTATGTTTTCAACGATGTATATAGCTTCCTTGATGCCCATCCGAGTGAAACGGTTTTAATCTCCATTAAGGAGGACGACGGCAACAACGGCGTTCCTCATTTCACCAATGCGGTTTATGAATATATCCACGGCTATCGCAGTAACGATAACCGCTATTTCTACGGCGAGGGCTATAACTATAAAGACCGTTGGTATCTCGGAAAATCAGTTCCGACTCTTGCCGACGTTCGTGGAAAATGCGTTTTATTCAACCGTTTTGACCAGTATATCGGCAGCGAGGGCTCTCAGGGCGTTACTGCTGACGAAAATGAATCAGGTCAGAAAATCAAGTATAACGAGATGGAGGGCACTTTTGCGGAGCCTTACTATCAGAATATTACAAGCGCAAACACGGGGATAGGCACTGCCCATATTCAGGATTACTATAAGTGGAACACGGGGCAGAAGATAACCGCAACCCAGTATATGCTTTCTCTCGGTCACTATCACGGAGAGTATTATATCAACTATTCTTCAACCGTTTCGGATTCAACCATTCCGAATCCTCAGGATTTATCAAAAAAGATTAACCCCTCATATTTTTCCTTTACATATGAAAAAACAAAACCCTCGGGAATTTTTGCAATGGATTTTGCAACAAGCGATATTGCAAGAAAGATTGTTGAAAACAATGAGGGCGTTTGCACCGTTGTTGAAGGCAGGGACGGGAATGTTTACTATAATTTAAACAGAAAAACGGGCGTTCTGAGAATCAGCGGAACGGGCGATATGAACAACTATGCCTTTACCAACGCAAGAGGTTCAAACGGCGCCGGCTCAACTGCTCCGTGGGGCGACCAGAACAAAAATGCCGTTTTTGAAGGTCAGTATAATTCCGATTTGATAACAAGCGTTATCATTGAAGAGGGCGTCACCTCAATCGGAAACTATGCGTTCTATGGATACGACCACTTAACCTCTGTTTCAATTCCAAGCTCTGTCAAGAGCATCGGCGAGGGAGCGTTTACAAAATGCTCTGCGCTGACCTCGTTTGATTTATCCTATAATTATGTTTCAAGCATAGGCAAATATGCTTTTAAGGACTGCACAGGACTAACCTCTTTTACAACCTCGGCAAATGTTACATCAATAGGAACGGATGCGTTTGCAAACTGCACGAGCCTTGTTATGAGAGGACCTGCAGGTATTTATTCCCAGACCTATGCAAAAGATAATTCTATAACCTATGCAACAGTGGGCGAATACAATGCGGACATTAACTGGTTTGTTTCAAAGGCAACCTATTATGAGCCGTTTACCTCTGATGCAGGAGGAACAGCCCACACGGCAAAATCCGACCAGGGAAGAAATGTTGAATGGGCGTCGGAGTTCACCGCGCCAAATAATTCAACAAAGAGAAGCGGAATTGTTCATTTTCCGTATTATCTGGGAACAGCCGGAAACTATATCAGCACAGGAAAAAGCGCACTCGGCGGAGCGTCTGCACAAAACGGCGTTACAATAAGCTATTTCAGGGCAATTAACGGAAACTACTGGGGTTCGGGAACCTGCGTTACTTTTGCACAGGATTCAAACAACTATCTTGTCGTTAATGACGACGGAACCTTTATATATAAGAGAAACGGCTCAACGGTTGCACAGGGAACCTCAAAAATTTTCCCGACCATCGGAGGAGATGTTGCGTGGGATACAAAAAAATGGGATTATTTCACCTTTTCCCTAACAGACAGCGCCGTTAAGTTTTATCGAAACGGTGAGTATAAATTTCAGGCGACGGGAGCAAGCGGTCTTATCAGTTTCCTTGAGAGCGAAAGCACTCTTATATATCCCGGTTCACTTTACGGCAACGGAACCTGCACCCTTGAGCTTGATGAAATCTCGGTTTTGCCCGTTGCTGTTAACGATGTTGAAGCAAAGGCAATGTTTATGACCTATAAGGCGCCGATTATTAATGAAAGCGACCAGCGCCCTGCTGATGCGGATGTTGAAATTTTTGCATCAAACGGATATGAGAATGTTATTTATACCCATGGTGAAAACACAACAACAAACAGCGGCGTTTCTCAGGCTGCGGATTATATGTTTAAGGGCAACGAGATTTCCGACGGCGATAACGATGACGCATATATTTATTCAACAACTGCACCGGGAACCGAAAACGAGCTTTACACAACGATAACGGTTAACAGCAAATATACCCTTTCACAATGGGTGATTGATAATTACTATAACTTTTTGGAAGTAACCGAAATCGGAAATGCAAACGGCAGAAGAACATACAGACTCTCGGGCACGCTGACAAACGGATATTCGGTTGGCAGTGATGACGATATTGCTCTTAGTCTTGCCTTAACCACGGACGGCGACAACTATATAAATGAAAAGAAATATGTTCATGTAACTCAGCACCCCGTTTCCTCCCATGCAGCTTCGGCATATTACAGAAAATGGGGTTCAGGTAATTCAACAAAATACCGTGACAGTGCTGTTTTATTCAGAGCAAACGGCTCAACCGGCGTTTCTTCAACATATTATTCGGGCAACTATTCGTATGTTCACACCCCTGTTTATATCGGAAACGGTTGGTGCTTTGCGTCCAATAGTAATGCCGACAACTATTTTATGCTCGGCGACGGAAAGCAGGGCAATGATTATGACGGTTCGTTCCCAACCTCGACAAGCCTTGATATAGTTAACGCAGGTGCTTATGCACAAAATAACAGCACCGATAATGGCGATCAGGGAACCTGCACGGCTTCGGGAACAACTGCTAATTATTATATTGACAAATCACAGTTATCAGCAGGGAAAACCGTTGGAGGAGTTTCTCTTGACAACGACGCAAATACCTTTAGAGTTTCGGGTATTGTAACCCGCCTTGCAGCAAGGCATGTAGGAACGGGTTATCAGTGGAACAACTGTTATGTTACAACGGAAAACGGCTTGTGGTGGAACTTAACATCGGATAATTCTGTTGCTGAAAGCATTGGCTCAATGAGTAATAATGATAACGGCAACCCCGAGAATTTCAACTATGCCGAAGCACAGTTAACAGGCTATCTTGACAGAGGAAATGAGCAGAGCGCTTTTGTCAGCGTGGGCATTAACCATGCAAGCGGAGCAACCTATACGGCTTGCTCACAGATTAATTTCAATTTCCATATCTGCGATAAATCAACCCTTCGTAATCTTGTTGAGGGCTATGAGGCGGAAAACATAACCGGAGCATGGACCTCAAAGGAGCAGTGGGAGGCTTATCAGAACGCACTCAGAGACGCCTACGAAATTCTTAACGATTATAAGGATATGACCTCGCCCGACGCAAACAGCACGGTTTATAAAAACCTTGTTGCAGCTCACGAGGCTATTACAGTTACAGATAGAACAACCTATGAAGCTGCAAGAAATTATGTTGTTGGGGCTCTTTCTCAAAACAAGCTTTATGAGAGAAACTCGCTTGAAAAAGTTTTCGATTTTATGCACACCGAGCTTCATAATCAGGAAAGCTATGATATTCATGCAGGCAAGATTTATTTCAATATGCACTTTGTTAAGGAGCTTGAGCTTGGAACGGGAATAAGCGATGTTTCGGCTGCCGCCTCTTCAAAAACAGATGAAGTGAAATACGACCTTGATGAAATTGAAAGCATAAAAGAGGATTTTCTGTCCGATGTTTCAATCAGCGAAACAGTCGGCTCAAAGAAATACACCTATTATTGCTATTATTCCCAGGATTCATACGAAAGCCTTGTTGAAAACACGATAAACGAAATCAACAACGCCTATATGTATTACAGTATCAATACAAATTCGGGTAATGTAGTTAAAGAAGCTGCAAACCCGTTTGCAGGCAAGGATTTATCGAATGGTTTTACAATCAGCTTTTCAAAATACTGCGCATATGATTCGGGCTGGAACACCTCGCTGATTAATTTCTCAACGGGAAAACAGAGCGATAACAGATATTTCATCATAATGGCAAACGGCGTTGTTCTTTTCAACGACGGAAACGGCGGAACGCTTGGCAACAACGGCTGCTACTTTGATGTAACCGATAATTCAAAAACAAATTCAACCGACGCCGCATGGCATGATATTGACCTTGTTTTTTATAAAGAAAACAACGGCAATCATATGATGGCTTATTATATTGATAACGCTCTTGCTCAGAGATTTAATCTCAGCAAGCTTGCGGCAGGAGGCTATCCAAACGGCGTTTCTTCGGGAAATGACGGAATATTTTCCTTCCTTTCAAGCAGCGATATTAATCTTTACTACGGCGCTTCGTTTACCGTTTACGGAACAATGGGCGGAACATGCGAGTGTTATCTTGATAATGTTGATTACTGCACTTCGCCGATATTCCCGATTGAAAACAGTGTTTCAAATGATTTGCTCTATTCAAATGATTTCACTGATTCTCTCGGCGGAACTCCGTATCTTGGTAATGATGACGGCGGAAAAAACATAATTGTCGACACATCAAACAACAACGGAAGAACCAACACTATTTATATACCTTACAGCAGGGAAAGAAACAAGCAGGACACAAACTATCTTTCAACAAATGCATCGCCGTTTGAAAACAAAGATACCTCAAACGGTTATTCAATCAGTTTTTATCAGAGAATAAACGGAAACTATTGGGATAACACCGAGTCGATAACCTTTGCGCAGGGCGCAACGGGCGAGTGTAAGTATTTCACGATAGGAACGGATGGCTGGATTCGTTTTAATAACGGAAACGGCGGAAGCGATTCAAGCCTTAATTCCGCAGGACTGTATTTTGATTATACCGAAAATGCTTCGGGTATTGCTAAACAGACATGGCAGTTTATAACTGTTGATGTTATAGACGATTATCATTTCAGGTATTATATTAACGGAAATCTTGCCGCAAATATTGAAGTAACAGGAACGAGTCAGTATGCCGCAAGCGGCGGACTTATGAGCTTTCTTGCAAACGGCAATACTAAGCTTTATTTAGGCTCATATACACCATACTGGGGAACCTGCGCTCTTTCTCTCGACAATGTTAAATGCTTCTCGCATGCTCTTTCAGACAGCGAGGTTAAGGCGCTTTATAAAAGTGAAACAAATAATGCCCCATCCCCGATTTATTCAAACAGCTTTGATGAGAACATTCCCGAGGTTGCAAGCGGCGCTGCAAAGTGGGAAAGCTCATATCAAAATAAAAACGGGCTTCTTCATATTATGAGCGATTCCGCAGACGGCGATGTTGATATTTATGTTGACGGCGTTCTCAGCTCGGATACCTCGCATATAAAATACGGTTCAGAGATAACCGCCGTATACAGCGGCTCATCAACACCGTACGGATGGGATAATAGCATAACAAACAGCAGGGGAACAACTGCTGATTCCTTTGACGGGGAGGAATATCCGTTTACCTTAACCGGAAACAGCACTCTTAAATACTATGCAACTGATGAAATAGTTGATTTATCAGAGCTTAAGGAGGCATACGGAAAAGCAAACTCGCTTCTTCTCAGCCTTGACGGTGAAACAACCGAGTATTCAAGCGCATCTTTGAGCAAGCTTGCGGCAAGCATTAACGAAACGGCGCGCGAATATCTCAGTGCGGATGCAAGAACCGTTGCAAGATACCCGATGAGCGTTGAAACAAAAGCCAATGCGTATGCCGCTTCAATAAACGAAGCGATTGAGGGACTTGAGTCCTCAAAAAAGCTTGATTTAACGGTTTTACAGACTCTTATGGGAATTGTTGAAAAGGCTGACAACGATGTTTATGAGTTTGAATCAGGCTTTGAAACCCGTATGAAGAATATGGCTGCAACGCTGGGCGGCAACAGCATTTCCTATGAAAGCGTTGAGGGTGAAAGCGCGTCGATAACTCCAATCAGGGAAAGCGCTGAACAAAAGGATGTTGACGATATTAACACCGCAATAACAAGCGGACTCAATTCCAATATAAGAAAATATGATATTAAGCTCTGCGAGGGCGAGCTAAACGAAAAGAACGGCATTTCGTTTATTAACGGAACGGGAACCTATAACAGCGAAAGCAATAAATACAGCTCAACCTACGGAACAACGCTGGTTCTCAATTCCGACTCCGAAACCGCATGGTATATGGAGTTCACCTCAAGCACAACAAGCAGAACAACTCAGTATCAGGGCTTTGGCAAGAGATTTTCAACGCATATTTTCGGCAATGTTAATGTTTATGCACGCCAACGAACAAACGAAAATCCCTATAAGCTGACCATTAAAAGAGCATATTCAAACAGCACTGCAAAACCTGTTCAGCTTATTGATTTCGTTTCAAACAGCTATGTTCTTCCCGACGCTTTAGCAGCACCGAATTATGTGTTTAACGGATATATAATCGGCGGCGAAACAAAGCAGGCAGGAGAGAGTATAACTCTTTCGGAGGACTCCGAGATAACAGCAAGCTATACCTTCAACGGAAGCGCAGATTGTGCGGTTAAGGCAACGGCGCTCGAGAATGGAACGGGCTTTAATAATTCCGTTGCTTATAACACAAAGATTGAACTTAAAGGCGGCGACAACGCATATGCATGGGTTGAGCTTATAAAAGACGGCAAAAACACGAACTACCGTCCGTTTTATATCGGCGCAGACCTCGTTTTCTACACAACCGAAAGCATAACGCTTAAGGCGGTTACGAGGGAAGAGTTTGAGAGTTTCGGATTCACCATTCCGACAATAAACAACAAGCAAAGCAACGCACTCGTTTCTTCGGGCAAAACAGTCTTTAACGGTCAGATTGTTTACAATGATTTTGAAGATGTTGTTGAATACGGAATCCTTATCGGCAAGGCGAACGACGAGGAATACGAATTTAGCGAGGATGAGCTTGTTCTTGAAAATTCGGGAACGAAGGCGGACTATTCAATTCGTCGGTGCAAATCGACAAAGCTTGTCGGCGCAAATCAGTTTACAATCAGGGTGAGCAATCTCAGCGGCAATATTGCTTACAGAGGATATATTATCCACAGAACGGCAAACGGACTTATAACCGAATATACGGATATTGCAGTTCAAACAATATAAAAAGAGTGGCGAAAGCCACTCTTTTTATAGTGAAGAGATAAGAGTGAAGAGTGAAGAGTTGTGGTTACTCGCTTTGCTCAAACAATAATTATAATCGGGTGCGGGTGTCCCGCCCGAAACTTTTCACTCTTCACTTTTAACTCTTAACTAAAAAAATAAATCCCCGAAAATTCGGGGATTTTTTTTATTAAAGAAGTCCGTCCCAGGTGTCAACCTCTTTTGCTTTCTTTTCTTCCTCGTCAAACCAGTGCTGAGTTACTGATTTGCTCTCTGTGAAGAAACGGTATGCGTCCTTGCCGAGGCAGTGGAGGTCGCCGAAGAAGGATTGCTTATGTCCGCTGAAAGGAACGAATCCAACCGGAACAGGAATACCAACATTGATACCAACCTGACCGCCGTCTGTATATCTTGCAAACTGGCGAGCATAGTAGCCGCTCTGAGTATAGATAACAGAGCCGTTTGCATATGGGTTAGCGTTCATAATTCTGAGTCCGTCTTCAAAATCCTTGCAGGTCTTGATGCAAAGAACGGGGCCGAATACCTCTTCATCGCCGATTGTCATATCCTCTGTTACGTCTGCGAATACTGTCGGTCCAACGAAATAGCCGTTTTCATATCCTTCGGGAACCTTGGGGTTACGGCCGTCAACAACAAGCGTTGCGCCTTCATCAATACCCTTCTGGATATCTGCAAGAACCTCATGGTAGTGCTTTTCATATGTAATAGGACCGAGGCGAGTGCTTTTATCCCAAGCAGGACCGCAGTTAACGGATTCAATCTGCTTTTTAAGCTCTGCGATGAATTTATCAACGATTGATTCCTCAACAACGCATGCTGCAAGAGCCATACATCTCTGGCCGCCGCAACCGAATGCTGAGTTGATAACGCCGGCAACTGTTCTTTCGAGAGCGCAGTCTTCCATAACAAGAGCGTGGTTCTTTGCCTGGCAGAGAGCCTGACATCTCTTGCCTGTTGCAGCTGC
The DNA here is from genome assembly GCA_017476375.1 of Eubacterium sp. GTDB lineage: Bacteria > Bacillota > Clostridia > Oscillospirales > Acutalibacteraceae > Eubacterium_R. The sequence goes on along the minus strand of JAFUZY010000067.1, from coordinate 2,593 downwards.
CTTCTCGTATATCTTAAGTCCAACGGGAGTTGAGCCAACGAAGGTGATACCCTTAACGTCGGGGTGCTCAAGAATTGTGTTGATTTCGTTTCTTGAACAGGTTACAACATTGATAACGCCGTTGGGAATGCCTGCTTCCTTATAAAGCTCGGCAATTCTCATAGCGGTTCGGGGAGTGAGAGAAGCGGCTTTGAGAACCATTGTGTTTCCGCATGCAACGCAAACGGGAGCCATCCATCCGAAAGGAATCATAGCAGGGAAGTTAACAGGAACAATTCCTGCAAAAACGCCGAGGGGCTCACGGTACTTAACTGTATCAAAGCCTGCCGAAGCGTCCATAAGGCTTTCGCCCATCATAAGCGAGGTTGCCTGAGTTGCAAGCTCGGTTCCTTCCTGAGCCTTTCCTACATCACCTGCAGCCTCTGCCCAGGTTTTTCCGTTTTCCTCACAAACAATCTGTGTGAGTTCATCCATATGTTCAATAAGAAGCTCTCTTACCTTGAAGAGAATTTGAGTTCTTTTTCTTGCAGGAGTTGCTCTCCATCCGGGATATGCAGCCTTTGCAGCTTCAATAGCTTCAAGAACCTCATCGTTTGTGCAGCAGGGTGCCTGACCTGTTACTTCGCCTGTTGAGGGATTATGAAGGTCATACCAAACGTCGGTCTTTGAATCTCTGAACTCGCCGTTTACAAAATATTTGAGCTTTTCCATTTTTTTACCTCTCTTTATTTTAGTACGCTGTTATTCTATCACTATATTAATACAATTTCAATACCCAATATAGCGATGAAAACGATTTTTTCATATTTCCTCTTGACAGAAAGATGCAAATCTGCTAATATATGTAACATAACCTATGGGAATAGTAGGTAATGAAAGGAGCAACGATATGAAAATACATTTCACTTCGCTTCTCAGAAAGAATTTCAGGTTCGGGCGAATGTGTTAATTTCGGAATTAATCGGAAGAAATAACAAAACTATAACTATAACAAACTGTTTATATAATGAAAGGAATTAACACTATGAGTAACTATAAATTTGAAACCCTCCAGCTTCATGTAGGCCAGGAAAATCCCGACCCCGCATCGGACGCGCGCGCCGTTCCGATTTATCAAACAACTTCATATGTTTTTAAAAACAGCGACCACGCCCAGGCTCGTTTCGGGCTTGCTGACGCAGGTAATATATACGGAAGATTAACAAATTCAACGCAGGATGTTTTTGAAAAAAGAATTGCCGCTCTTGAAGGCGGCGTTGCAGCACTTGCAACTGCAAGCGGAGCGGCGGCAATTGCGTATACTTTTCAGGCGCTTGCAAAAGCAGGGGATAATATTGTTGCAGCAAAAACTATCTATGGCGGAACATATAATTATCTTGCCCACACCTTCCCGAATCACGGCGTTACAACAACATTTGTTGACCCCGATGATGTTTCAAACTTTGAAAGGGCAATAAACGAAAAAACGAGAGCAATTTTTATTGAAACGCTCGGCAACCCCAATTCAAATATTATAGATATAAAAGCAGTTGCCGAAATTGCTCATTCTCACGGCATTCCCCTTGTTGTTGATTCAACCTTCACAACGCCGTTCCTTCTTCGCCCGATTGAATACGGGGCTGATATTGTTGTTCATTCGGCAACAAAATTCATCGGCGGTCACGGAACAACGCTTGGCGGAATAATTGTTGACGGCGGCAAATTCAACTGGAAGGAAAGCGGAAAATACCCGCAGATAGCCGACCCGAATCCGAGTTACCACGGAATAAGTTTTTATGACGCTGTCGGAGCTGCGGCGTTTGTAACATATATTCGCGCAATAATTCTTCGCGATACCGGCGCCGCAATTTCACCGTTTAACGCATTTTTGCTTCTTCAGGGAACGGAAACCCTTTCGCTCAGGGTTGAACGCCATGTTGAAAACACGAAGAAGGTTCTTGAATATCTAAGCTCTCATCCGCTTGTTGAAAAGATAAATCATCCGAGCCTTGAGCCAAAGTATAAGAAGCTTTACGACGAGTATTTCCCAAACGGCGCAGGTTCAATCTTTACCTTTGACATCAAGGGCGGAGAAAAAGAGGCAAAGGCGTTTATTGACGCTCTCGAAATATTCTCAATTCTTGCAAATGTTGCGGATGTTAAATCCCTTGTTATCCATCCCGCAACAACAACTCACAGCCAGCTTTCGGCAGAGGAGCTTGAGGAGCAGAATATCCATTCAAACACAATAAGACTATCAATCGGAACAGAGCATATTGATGATATTATTGCCGACCTTGAACAAGCCTTCAGGACGGTTGAGAACTTATAAAACCCAAACACAGTCAGCTAACCGCACAAAAAATCGCACAGGGGACAGACCCCTGTGCGATTTAGTTATAGAGCCAAATTTTAGAAATTTTCGCCTTAATTTTTGCTTTTTTCACACAGGGGTCTGTCCCCTGTGCGAATTGGGGTCTGTCCCCTGCGTGAAAAAAGTAAATGAGCGAAAAGCAATAAAATATCCGGAGCATCTTATGGTCCGGATTTTTGCTGTTTTATATTGGTTTTGAGTCTATTTCTTCTTTAATTCTTGCAACAAATTCATCAATCG
>JAFUZY010000066.1 GCA_017476375.1 Eubacterium sp. | reverse complement strand
TGAGTACATTCTACCACATGATTATCAATATATCCACCATGTCCACCTTTTAGGGTTTTTGATTTTTAGGCTGTCCTTTTATTGGGAACGTTACCCTCTTACCCTAAAATACAGGTGTCCATATTTATGGGTACAGTTTACTTGCGACCCGAAATTCTTAATTCTTAATTCTTAATTCATAATTATTTATGTAAAAGGGGTCAGACCCCTTTTACATAAATGAAGTAAAGGTATCAACAACGTCGGCAACCTTATTAACGGTTTTCTTCATTGCTTTTTTTGTTGATGCTCCTGCTGATTTTGAAGACGCCATCATTGTTACGGCTGAGCAAACAGCAAGAGTTGCGCCTATACCCTTCATTATGTTTTTTGTCGTGTTCATTTTCATAAAGAAAACTCCCTTGCAAACAATTTACCTTTCGGCTTTATTATTGTTTGTAAGAGAGCTTTTTTTAGTTTTGAAAATTAATTCATTTTATACCAAAATTTTATCAACAATTTTTATATTCTGTTCTTTAACATTTTCTATGTATTTCTTAAAATTCTTTCCGTAAAACTCACCTTTCGGATATATTTCAAGAAGGGGTTCAAGAACAAATCGCCTTTCCTTGTATCTCGGATGCGGAACAACAAGGTTTTTTGAATTTATTTTTTTGTCTTCGGCAAAAATAAGGTCGAGGTCAATAATTCTCGGACCGTTTTTTATTCCCCTTATTCTTCCGAGACCCGATTCAATTCCCAAACATAAACCAAGCATTTCGTGTTCATTAAACTGGGATTTAACCTCGACAACAATATTATAGAAATTATCCTGCCTTAAATAATCAACCGGCTCGGTTTCATAAACCGAGGACGCCTTGATAACATCTGTATACGGCAGATTATTAAGCGAATCTATTGCCTTTTCAAGGTTCTTTTTTCTGTCTCCGATATTCGTTCCTAAAGAGAGTATATAGTGCATAATGGGAAATTACCTTTCTCTTGTGATATTAACTGCCATATATTCAAAATCGGCATTAACGGGCGCTTCGGGCTTTTTTAAGGTTATTTCAACCTTATATATCTGCTCAAAGCTTTCAAAAATCGCTTTTGAGACCTCCTCGGCAGCTTTTTCAATCAAATCGTATTTCTCCTTCGTAAAAGCTGCACGGATAACCTTAACAACCTTTGCATAGCTCACAGTGTCGTTTAAATCATCACTTTGGCTCGCTTTTTTAAAATCGGAATAATAGTCAACGTCAATTAAAAAATTCTGCCCGTTTTCTTTTTCCTCGGGATTAACGCCGTGAAAAGCAAATAACTTTAGATTTTTTATTGTTATTTTATCCATTTTTTTATCTCCTCGGCGGTTTTAATGCCCTGTTTTTCATTTTTTATATCATGCAGACGGATTATGTCGGCATTTTTTAAAACTGCAACGGTATGGGCGGCAATATTTCCGTATATTCTCTCCTCGGCGTTTTCCTGATTGCTTGCCCTTCCTATAACTCTTTTACGGCTTAACCCGATTAAAAGAGGATATCCCTTTAATTTATATTCATTAATGTTTGCAATTAACTCTAAATTCTGTTCATAGCTTTTGCCAAAGCCTATTCCCATATCAAAACAGAGCTGATTACTATTTATTCCGTATTCCCTGCATTTTTTTGCGGATTCTTTGAAAAACTCTGAAACCTCGCTGCAGGAGCCTGCGCCGTTATGGGTTATAACCCAGCCTGCTCCTGTTTTTTTGATTATCTCCGCCATTTTCGGGTTTATTATTCCCGAAACATCGTTAATAATATCAGCGCCGTTTAAAAGAGCTTTTTCGGCAACATAGGGAAAATAAGTGTCAACAGATATTAATATATCTGTTTTTTTTCTTAATTTTTTTAAAACTCCTTCAAGTCTTTGCCATTCCTCTTTATCGGAAATCTGAACATATCCGGGTCTTGTTGACTGGGCGCCGAGGTCGATTATATCAGCGCCGTCCTCAATCAGATTAAGAGCATGGGACACCGCACTATCCTCATCAAAAAACCTTCCTCCATCCGAAAATGAATCCGGAGTTATATTAACAATTCCCATCAAAAGAGTTTTTTTTCCGTATTCAATTTGCTTTTCTCTGCATTTAAAAATCATATTTCTATTTGTTAAGCAGGGATAAAACCTCTGCTCTTGCTCTTGCGTCCTTTCTCATTATTCCTCTGAGCGCAGAGGTTTTGGTTTTTGAGCCGGAAGCCTTTGCGCCCCTTATTGACATACACATATGCTCTGCCTCAATAATAACCGCAACTCCCCTCGGAGAAATGTTTTCATTAATAAAATCGGCTATATCATGGGTTAAGCGTTCCTGAACCTGAGGTCTTTTTGCAAAATTATCAACAATTCTTGCAAGTTTTGAAAGACCGATAATTTTATTGTCGCTCGGGATATATGCAATATGTGCCTTTCCGACAAACGGAAGAAGATGATGCTCACACATTGAAGAAAACGGAATATCCCGAACGATAACCATTTCATCATTTGATTTTTCGTTAAACATTTTAAGGTGCTGCTTCGGGTCTTCGTGAAGGCCCGAAAACAGTTCTTCATACATATTTGCAACTCTTTTCGGAGTTTCCTTAAGCCCTTCACGGTTTGGGTCTTCGCCAACTGCAAGAAGAATATCTTCAACTGCTTTCATAATTATTTTTTTATTTTCATCTGAAATCATATATAATCCCCCAACCTTATAACTAACAACTAAAAACTAACAACTAACAACTATTTACTCAGATACCCTTTTATTTGCTTAACCGATTGCCGGGTTAAAACATTTTTTTCATAATCGCAATTTACGCTGTAAATGGTTATATCCTCATTTTTTAAACAGAAAATCATCAGCGCATTTTTAGAATTTTCAAAATCACGGACTGTTATATTACTCGTTGAAGATTTTATAAACAGCTTGAAAAGCGAATCGCAATCCTCAAAATTACTTTCATTAAAAAGTCGGGTTATTGCTGAAAGAAATAGTTCGTTTTCAAGATTGAATTGCTCTTTTTCCGACGAATAATATCTTAAAAGATTTGAGAGTTCCCTGCCGCTTATGTTTTGTTCACCCTCATTTAAGTGAATTGTATACTTATCATCGCCGCTGCCGCCTGAAAATCTTATGCTTTCATCAAGATAACAGACCATATTACCAAGCTTTGAAACAAATTCAACGAAAGAAGAATTTTCAAATTCGGCATAGCAATCTATTTCAAAACCGAAGTATTCTGTCAGCTTCTTTTGAAGGGACGCTCCTCCGCCGCTTTTGTATATTTCGCTTATGCTTTTATTGTCGATTCTGGTTTTTGGAGACAGCGAACATACCTTATAAGCCTTTGAATCTTTGTCAGCCTGAATAAGCATTATATAATGAATAATTTCTTTTTCATCATCCGTTTCAAAGAAGAGAAAATTGGTTTTACCCGAAATTTTAGGTAAGTCCTGTTCATCAAGGGCAAGCTGGGTTGTTGTTACCTCGCCTTCACCGAAAAATTGCGCGACTGTTTTGTATTTATGATTAAGAAGCAGGAGAAAAACGACTGTTAAAACAACAACTGCAACGAGAATTATTTTTAAAACCGTTTCTTCCCTGCTTTTTTTATTTTCGCTTTTCGGTATATAAATATCACCGCGGTTTTTAAATATTTTCATTTTCTTTATTTCTTTCTTTTTTATCGAAATAATTATATATTATTAAATAATAAAATGCAATAGTTTTTCACAGTATTAAAATATAATGTTTATAATTATTAAAATATTTAAAATTAAATATTGACTTAATATATAATATTTAATATAATTATAATGATATTTTTTAATTATACAGAAGGAATTAAAAAATTATGGATAATTTTTTAGAATTATGGCAGAGTGTTCTTGCCTACTGCAAAGAAAGAATAACAACAACTGCATATGATTTATGGCTTTCAAAAATTGAAATAGAGGACTTTAACGGCTCAAGCGCAACTCTTAAGTTTTCAAGTGAATTCAAGAAAAACACCGTTGTCGGTCAATACGGCAATTTAATCAGTGAAGGATTTGAAAAGGTTTGCGGTTTTCCCGTTGAAATCAGGTATACAAGCCCTGAGGATTATATTGCTGAGGATGAAAAGAATAATCAGGGACTTGAGGATTTAAAAAATGATATTTTAACGTTTGATAATTTCATTGTCGGTCCTTCAAATAAATTTGCCTACACCGCAGCAAAGGCAATTGCCGCTGACCCGGGCGGTCAGATAAGTCAGGGTAATAATTTAACAAATTATAATCCTCTTTTTATTTACGGTAATTCAGGTCTCGGCAAAACTCATATTCTTAATGCAATAAGCTATGAAATAAAAAAGAATTATCCCGATATGAAGGTTCTTTATATCAAGGCAGAGGAATTTGCAAACGAATTTATTTCCTGTCTCGGAAAGCATACCGTTGATGAATTTCACGAAAAATACAGAAATAATATTGATGTTTTTCTTGTTGACGACATTCATTTTATTGCAGGTAAGATTTCAACCGAGGAAGAATTTTTCCACACCTTCAATGCTCTTGTTGATAACGGAAAACAGGTTGTTTTAACCTCCGACAGACCTCCGAAGGAAATTCACACTCTTGCCGACAGACTTCGTTCAAGATTTGTAAGCGGACTTCTCGCAGATATTCAAACCCCCGAATACGAAACAAGATGCGCAATAATTAAAAGAAAAGCAGAGCTTCTTAATTTTGAAATTCCCGATAATGTTGTTAATTATATAGCCGAAAGAATTAAATCAAACATTCGTCAGCTTGAGGGAACAACAAAAAGACTTCAGGCAATGTGCGTTTTTTCAAATCAGGTGCCGACAATATCCATTGCTCAAACTGCAATAAAGGATATTATTCAGGATGTTCAGCCGATTCCGATTACAATTAACAGAATTATTGAAGAGGTTAGCCGAACAACGGGAGTTTCGGTTGAAGATATTTACAGTAAGAAAAGAACTGCAAATATTTCAAACGCAAGAAAAATGTGTATTTATATAATCCGTGAAATAACGGCTATGAGCTATGAGGCAATCGGAAAAGAATTTAATAATATGGACCATTCCTCTGTTTTATATAATATTCAGAAAATGGAACAGCTTTTAAAGATTGATTCAAACCTAAATTCTCATGTTCTTGATATTATAAATAACATTAAAGATTCAAATTAGTTTTCAACAGTTTTTTCATATTTCAACAATTATTTTTCAACATGGGATGTTTAAAACTTATTTTTTCAACACTCTCAACAATTTACTAAAAATTCGAAATAAAAGTTTGTTTATAAATAATTCAGTTATATCAATAAAAAATTAAGTTTTCAACAATTTTAACACCCCCTATTACTACTAATAAAAGATAATAATAATGATAAAAAACGAAATTTTGATTTTTTTCGCTTTTTGGGAAGGAAAGGAAAATTATGAAATTTATATGTAAAACAAAAGAGCTTAGTAATGCTTGTAATAATGTTATAAGAGCAGTAGGAACAAAAGTAACTATTCCGACTATTGAGGGAATTCTTATTGAATGCGGCTCCGACACACTCAGCTTAACAGGATATGATTTTGAATTCGGCATTAATACTATTATGGAGGCAAGTGTTGTTGAGCCGGGCGCAATCGTTATCAATGCAAAAATACTTACGGATATAATAAGAAAGCTTTCCGATGAAGAGGTTACTATTGAAACAAACGGTGTTTCAGTTTCAATCATCAGCGGTGCTGCCCAGTATAATATAACAGGAATTGACGCAGAGGATTATCCCGAGCTTCCTTCCGTTAACGGCGGAGTTCCTCTTGAATTCAATCAAAAGCTTTTGTATTCAATGATTATTCAGACTGTTTTTGCTGTTGCTGAAACGGAAAGCTCAAAGCCTGTTTACACGGGACTTAAATTTGAAATTACAAACGGAGAGATGACACTTATCGGTGTTGACGGATACAGACTTGCAATCAGAAAAGAAAAAATTGATTTTAACGGCGAAGATTTAACCTTCATTGTTCCTAAAAAAACAATCAGAGAGCTTATTAAGCTTCTTGATGTTGAAAGTGATAAGCCCGTTTCAATCAGCATCGGCAAAAGGCATATTGTTTTTGAGGTTGAAAAATATTCAATCATCAGCCGACTTCTTGACGGAGAATTTCTTGATTACACAAGCGCGGTTCCTAAAACAATTTCAACAACCGTTCTTATCAATACCAACGATGCGATTAACTGCATTGAAAGAACGCTTCCCGTTATTGAAAACAATCAGAAAAACCCGATAAGATGCTTGTTTGATAACGACCAGATGAGAGTTTCAACTGTTTCAAGTCTCGGAAGAGTTGTTGACTATACCCATGCAAACACAAGCGGCGACAGAGTTGAAATCGGCTTCAATTCAAAATTTGTTCTCGACGCCCTTAATGCATCAGACAGTGACGAGGTTAAAATTGAGCTTTGCGGTCCTGTCAGCCCTGTTAAAATAATGTCTGTTAATTCAGACAGTTTTCTTTTCCTTGTTCTTCCGATGAGGCTTAAAAATGAAAATTAAAGTTAAAGCAGCAGAGCATAACAGAGAAACAGTTAAAATAAATACTGATTATATTCAGCTGCAGTCTTTTCTTAAATTCAAAGGAATTGCCGAAACAGGCGGACAGGCTAAAGAATTTATTCAGGACGGAATAATAAGAGTTAACGGCGAAATCTGCACGGCAAGAGGAAAAAAACTCAGAAACGGCGATATGATTTCAGCCTTTGGAACAGATTATTATATAGAAAATGAAAATTAAGAATATCAGTATTGAAAATTTCAGAAACATAAAGGATTTAAGTCTGGAATTTGAGGATATTAATATTATCTGGGGAGAAAATGCTCAGGGAAAAACAAATCTGATTGAGGCAATATATCTTTTTACGGGCGGAAAAAGTTTCAGGGGAGCTAAAGACAGCCAGTTAATTAAAATAGGCGAAGAAAAAAGCAGACTTAAAATTGAATTTGAAGGCTCGGGCAGGGAGCAATATGCCGAAATTGATATAAATAATAAAAGAGTTGCGTCACTCAACGGAGTGAAAAAGAAAAGCGCTTCTCAGCTTTCCGATGAAATAAAAGCGGTTATATTCTCGCCCGTTCATCTCAATATGATTAAAGACGGACCGAGTGAAAGAAGAAAGTTTATTGACGCCGCACTCTGCCAGATTAAATCAAATTACAGAAATCTGCTTAAAGAATATAATCGCTGTTTAAATCAGAGAAATATTCTTTTAAAGGATTTAAAAAATAACCCCGAGCTTGATTCCCTTCTTTATATATGGAATAAAAACTGCGCAATAAGCGGAGCAAAAATTATTTATCAGAGATTAAAATATATTGAGGCGATTTCGCCCTATGTTAAAGATATTTTTTCGGGAATCAGCGGAGGAAACGAAGAAATAGAGTTGAAATACCTGAGTAATCAGGAATATTCAACCGATATGGAAGATATTGAAAAAAAGCTTCTCAGGGCGCTTGAAAACAATAAATATCAGGATATGATGAATAAATCAACCTCATCAGGACCCCACAGAGATGATATTGAAATTCTGATAAACGGAGTAAGCGCGCGAATATACGGCTCACAGGGGCAGCAAAGAAGCTGCGTTCTTGCAATGAAACTTGCGGAGGCAAGTCTGCTTGAACAAATAACAAAAAAAGAGCCGATTGCTCTTCTTGATGACGTTATGAGCGAACTTGATGAAAAAAGGCAGGACTATATTTTAAATCATATTAAAAACCGTCAGGTTTTTATAACCTGCTGCGATAAGGAAACTATTTTAAGGCTTAAAAAAGGAAAAACCTTTCACATTGAGAAAGGAACATTGATTGATTGAACGAAACAAAAAAATGACGAATTACGAATTACGAGTGACGAATTTTGGTTACTCGGCTTCGCCTCGGACAATAAGTTGAGAGATTTGGCGAACAACCGTAGGTAATAGCAACATCTATATTTCGCAATATTATCAAGAGCGAATAATTCGCCTTAAATTTTCAATTTTATAATCGGGTGAGGGCAACGCCCGTCCTCAATTCATAATTCGTAAATCGTAATTCTTAATTATTAATAGGTAGAATTCATATATGTTTATTCATTTAGGTGAAGATACGGTTATTAATGATAAAGAAATAATCGGAGTATTTGATATTGATACTTCAACGGTTAATAAAGCAACAAGGGATTATCTTTCCCTTGCCGAAAAAAACAAAAAGGTTATTTATGTAAATTATGATTTGCCCAAAAGCTTTATTGTCTGCGATAATGCGGTTTATATCAGCCCGATTAATACAAGCACAATAAATAAGCGAAGCAAATAGCAACGGAGATGTTTATATGAGCGAAGACATTAAATTAACAAATTTAGAGGAAGAGGATATTGATACTGCGGTTACCGAAGAATATTCGGGTAACAGTATTCAGGTTCTTGAAGGACTTGAGGCTGTAAGAAAGCGCCCGGGTATGTATATCGGCTCAACAGGACCGAGAGGACTTCATCATCTTGTTTACGAGATTGTTGATAACTCAATCGACGAGGCTCTGGCAGGTTTCTGTACGCATATTGAAACCGAAATTCTTCCGGGAAACATTATAACGGTTCGAGATAACGGACGAGGTATTCCCGTTGAGGTTAACGACAAAACAGGGCTTCCTGCGGTTACGGTTGTTTTAACCGTTCTTCACGCAGGAGGTAAATTCGGCGGTTCGGGATATAAGGTATCGGGCGGTCTGCACGGCGTTGGTTCCTCGGTTGTTAACGCGCTTTCGGAATGGCTTGAGGTTGAGATTACAAGAAACGGTCATATTTATGCTCAGCGTTTTGAAAGAGGCGTTGCAGTTAACGACCTTCATATTATCGGCGACTCCGATAACGACGGAACCTTTATCAAATTTAAGGCTGACCCTGAAATCTTCCAGGAAACAACAAAATATACCTTTGATATTCTTGAAAGAAGACTCAGAGAGCAGGCATTTCTCAACGCAGGATTATCAATAACCCTAACCGATAAGAGAGAAAAGTTTGATAGAAGCTCGGATGACGGATACGGCGACGAACCCCACACAAGCGTTTATTGCTATGAAGGCGGTATACGCTCATTCGTTGAATTTATTAATACGAGCAGAGGACTCAATCCTATTCAGGAAGAGGTTATACATATTTCAACAACCAAGGGAGACAGAAGCGCTGAGGTTGCCCTTGCTTACACAGACGGCTACACCGAAACACTTCTTTCCTTTGCAAATAATATTAACACTATCGACGGCGGAACCCACGAAACGGGATTCAAAACCGCACTCACAAGAGTTTTCAACGATTACGGAAAGAAATTCGGTATTCTTAAAGACAGCGATAAGAAATTTACAGGTGAGGATGTTCGTGAAGGCATAACCGCAGTTATTTCAGTTAAGCTTACCGAAGCTCAGTTTGAAGGACAAACAAAGGGCAAGCTCGGAAACACGGATATAACAGGTCTTGTTTCCTCGCTTGTTTATGATAAGCTTATGACTTATTTTGAAGAGCATCCGCAGGTTGCAAAAACTCTTCTCAATAAATCGCTTGAAGCTTCCCGTGCAAGAGAGGCAGCAAGAAAAGCAAGAGAAAACGCAAGAAGAAAATCGCCTCTTGAAAGCAATTCACTTCCCGGCAAGCTTGCAGACTGCACGAGCAAAGACCCGACAAAATGCGAAATCTACATCGTTGAGGGAGATTCTGCAGGCGGTTCCGCAAAGGAAGGAAGAGACAGAGAGCATATGGCAATTCTTCCTCTCTGGGGAAAGATGCTCAATGTTGAAAAAGCAAGAGTTGACAAGGTTTATTCAAACGAAAAGCTTCTTCCCGTTGTTATGGCGCTCGGAACAGGAATCGGAGAAGATTTCGACATAAACAAGCTTCGCTACCACAAAATCATTATTATTGCGGATGCCGATGTTGACGGCGCTCATATCAGAACTCTTCTTTTAACCTTCTTCTTCCGCTATATGCCCCAGATAATTGAAAACGGATATGTTTATCTTGCACAGCCACCGCTTTTCAAGCTTTCAAAGGGCAAGAAGAGCGCATATGCTTTCTCGGATGAAGAAAGGGACGAGCTTATAAAAGAATTTGACGGAAATTGTGATATTCAGAGATACAAAGGTCTTGGTGAGATGGACCCCGAACAGCTCTGGGAAACAACAATGGACCCCGAATACAGAACAATGCTTAGAGTAACAATCGAAGACGCACAGCGAGCAAGCGAGAATTTCTCAATTCTTATGGGCGATAACGTTGAGCCCCGCCGTGAGTTTATAGAAAAGAATGCTAAGTTTGTACAAAACTTAGATGTATAAATTGAAAATTAAAAATTGAGAATTGAGAATTTTGGGTCCTGCGGACAGCAATTATATATATGGGTGTGGGCAACGCCCACCCGAAATTTTCCATTTTCCATTCTCCATTTTCAATTAATTTTCGACGACAGGAGAAAATCATATGAATGAAGAAATACGCTACGATAATCAAAAAATTGTAGATGTTGAAATAAGCAGCGAAATAAGGAAGGCGTTTCTTGACTATTCAATGAGCGTTATTGTTTCCCGTGCGCTTCCCGACGTTCGCGACGGATTAAAACCCGTTCACAGAAGAATTCTATATACAATGTATGAAAACGGATTAACTCCGCAGACTGCATACAGAAAGTGCGCAACAACCGTTGGTGCCGTTTTAGGACATTATCATCCCCACGGCGACGCATCTGTTTATGATGCAATGGTTCGTCTTGCTCAGCCATTTTCAATGAGATACACGCTTGTTGACGGCCATGGTAACTTCGGTTCAATCGACGGCGACCCGCCGGCTGCATACCGTTATACCGAAAGCAGAATGAGCAAAACCGCTCTCAAAATGCTCGACGACATCAAAAAGGAAACCGTTGACTGGGCTCCGAACTTTGACGACACAACAAAGGAACCCGTTGTTCTTCCTGCAAGATTTCCAAATCTTCTTGTAAACGTTTCTTCGGGTATTGCCGTAGGTATGGCAACAAATATTCCTCCTCATAATATGAGAGAGGGTGTTGAGGGAATGTGCTGCCTTATTGATAACCCGAGCGCAGAGCTTGAGGATATTATGCAATATATCAAGGGCCCCGATTTTCCGACTGCAGGAATTATTATGGGCGCAAAGGGCATAAGAGAGGCATATGCAACAGGACGCGGCAAGATTTACGTTCGCGCAAAGGCTGAAATCGTTGAAGCAAAGGGCGACCGTTTTAAGATTGTTGTCAGCGAAATTCCCTACGGCGTAAACAAATCCCGCCTTATTTCAAGAATTGCCGACCTTGTTAAGGAAAAGCGCCTTGAAGGAATAGCGGATATTCAGGATTATTCCGACAGACGAGGAATGCATATTGAGGTTGTTTGCAAAAGGGATGCAAACGCTCAGGTTGTTTTGAACAACCTTTATAAGATGACCGATATGCAGGTTACCTTCGGCGCAATTATGCTTGCGCTTGACGACGGCGTTCCTAAGGTTATGACGCTTAAGGAAATTCTTCAGAAATATATAGCTTTCCAAAAAGACGTTATCAGAAGAAGAACAATCTTTGATTTAAACAAAGCGCAGGAAAGAGCGCATATTTTGGAGGGTCTTGCAAAGGCTATTGATATTGTTGACGAGGTTATTGCAACAATCAGGGCGTGCCGAGGCGGTCAGAGCGAAGCAAAACAAGCCATTATGGATAAGTTTGGTTTTGACGACCCTCAGGCAAGCGCAATCGTTGCTTACCGTTTAGGTCAGCTCGCAGGACTTGAAATAGAAAAGATACTGAATGAACTCGATGAGCTTCATAAAAAAATCAAGGATTTATCCGATATTCTTCAGAATGAAACGAGAATAGAAGAGATAATCAAAACCGAATCACGCGAAATTGCCGAGAAATACGGCGATGAAAGAAGAACAGAGATTTCGGCGTTCACAGGCGACGTTGACGACGAGGACTTAATCCCCGTTGAAGACTGCATTTTAACCCTTACCGAAAAAGGATATATCAAGCGCCAGACGGTTGATACATACAAGGCTCAGAACAGAGGCGGCAAGGGCATAATGGGAATGAGCAGAAGAGAAGAGGATTATGCTAAAACTATGTTCACCTGCTCAACCCACGATTTTGTTCTTATCTTTACAAATATGGGCAAGGTGTTTAAGCTTAAGGGTTATCAGATTCCCGAGGCTTCAAGAACAAGCAAGGGACTCAATGTTGTTAACCTTCTTCCGCTTGAACAGGATGAAACCGTTTCTGCAATGGTTAAAATTCCCAAGGAGGAAGACAGAGCATATCTCTGTATGGTAACGAGAAACGGTATCATAAAGAGAACGGCGATAAATCAATATGACCACATAAGAAAAACAGGAATTATTGCAATTAATCTTGATGAAGGCGATGAGCTTTGCTGGGTTGATATAACCGACGGCGAGCGTCAGCTTGTTGTTGCAACTCACGACGGTATGGCAATCTGCTTCAACGAATCCGACGCAAGATTAATCGGAAGAACCGCAAGGGGCGTTCGCGCAATTCAGCTCAAGGAGGGCGACTATGTTGTAGGCTTTGCGGTTGCAGTTGAGGAAAGC
Source organism: Eubacterium sp. (assembly GCA_017476375.1). Classification (GTDB taxonomy): domain Bacteria; phylum Bacillota; class Clostridia; order Oscillospirales; family Acutalibacteraceae; genus Eubacterium_R. Next base: position 8,596 of record JAFUZY010000066.1, on the reverse strand, counting down.
AGCTTTTAACCGTTTCAGAAACAGGCTACGGAAGAAAGAGCGAATTCTCGGATTACAGAATTCAGTCAAGAGCCGGAAAGGGTCTTATCAACTACCGCTCTGAGCAGTTTGGCAAGGTTGCAATGATTGCTCCGGTTGACGATGAAAACGACGTTATTATGATAACAACCGACGGAATTGTTATCAGAACTCACGCTGAGCAGATTTCTTCGTTTAAGAGACCGAGCAAGGGCGTTAAGGTTATGAGAGTCAACGACGGAGAAAGACTTGCAACACTTAGCATTGTTGATAAATACGAAGAGGAAGAAGCTGATGAGGAAAATCAGGAGACGCCTCAGGGTGATGAATCGGAACAAACTCAGGAATAAGCCGAAATCCGAAAATAAAAGCAGAAGAGGAGAATCATATTGAGCAAGGATAATTATAATATTGATGATATTCTTTCTGAAGTAAAAAAGAGAAGAGAGGAAGCTTCTAAGGATGAAACTGAGCGCAGCACAGTTGAAGAACGAGCTAACGAAGAAGCTGATAAAACAGCTCCTGAAGATGATAAAAAAGAAGATTTCAAAGAAAAAGCAAGCAAAGAAGCTGAAATCGAGGAGATAATTCAGGAAAACGAGCCATCAACGCAGGAAGCAGCCGAGCCCGAGGAGAAGAAGGATATGATTGATATTCTTTCCCTTTCGGACAAGAAAGAGGCTGAAGTCGATTTTGCCGAGAAAATTCCAAATGAGAAAAAAGGCTCAAAAAAGAAAAAAACAAAAATAATAGTTTCAATTATTGCGATTATTGTTGTTGCAGCTATTGCAGCAGGAGCAATTTTTGCAAACAATATGCTCGACAGGCTTGTTAACAACAATTCCCAAACTGCCGCAACAACCGAAGCTCCGTGGCAGGGTATGGATAAGCTTGTTGAAGATTTTACTCCGATTGATGAAACCGAGGCAACCCAGTTATCCTCTCTTCAGGATATGATTAAAACCTGGTATTATAACGGAAAGCCCTGTTCCTCATCCCATGTTCTTAACGTTATGTTCATCGGTGAGGACACAAGAGGAACCGAGATTCTCGACGAGGGAACGAGAGCGGATTCGGCAATTATTGTCAGCATCAATATAGACACGGGCGTTATCACCCTGACTTCAATTCTGAGAGACGCATACACCTATTGGGAAACCAAGAGCGGCGACGAATCAACGGGCCAGTTCGGAAAAATCAACGGCGCAATGTCAACCGGAGATATAAACGCCTATATCAACTGCGTTGAAAATATGTATAAAATCAAGATTGATAACTATGCAATTGTTAATTTTGATTCCTTTGAAACAATTGTTGACACTCTCGGCGGCGTAACTCTTGAGCTTACCTCTGCCGAGATAAACGAAATCAATTCCCACCAGAAGAGATACGGCAATGTAACAATTGAAAAAACCTTTGAAGGCAACAAGGGCAAAATGAAGCTCAACGGAAAACAGGCGCTTGCTTATTGCAGAATCCGAAAGCTTGATTCGGATAATATGAGAGCCGACAGACAGAAGACCTGCATCAGTGAAATTTTCAAGCAAACCAAGGGTGCGTCGAATGTTAAGCTTCTTAAGATAATCAATAAGCTTATTCCCTATATCAAAACGAGCTTCAGCAAAAACGAAATTCTTAAAATTGCCAAATATGCCTTTTCACAGGGCTGGCTTGATTTTGACATTTATATGCAGAACCTTCCCGAGCATAATCTGAAGGGAGGAATGGGATACGGCGCATGGATTTGGAAATGCGACTTTCCTGCAGACGCATATAATCTTCAGTATATTATCTACGGTAAGTCAAATATAACGCTTGCGCATATCAGACCAAACACGGCAACCTGCCCCGAAAGAGGATTCTATAAGGACGGCGCCGGTGCGATGAGCACGGCATACACCGTTACCAATGATAACTACGGCGAGGTTACCGTTGTTACAACATCGACAACAAAACACGAAGAAACGACGAAATCCAACTAAAAAACAGCTGTCGAAAGACAGCTGTTTTTAGTTATCAGTTATTAGTCATTAGCAAATCGGGCGATTCGTTATAATCGTCGCTTGCGACCCAAAATTCTTCATTCTTAAATCTTAATTCTTAATTCAAAAATCGCACAGGGGACAGACCCCTGTGCGATTTAGTAATAGAGCCATTTTTTTGCCTTTTGTCTCCGCTTTTTACGCTGTTTTCACACAGGGGTCTGTCCCCTGTGCGATATTATACCATTGTCTGAGCGCTTGCGCGAGTAAACCGAAATGCCGAAGGCAAATAATGCCAACGGCAATTCACGCGATTTATCGCAATTCATTCAGCAGTGCGTGGCGCGTTCCCTCAAATCAATGGGGACATTCCTCTGAAAGAGGTGTGTCCCCTTGATTTGATTGTTGGACTACCCGACTGATGGGTGGAGGGAGCGACCGCTTTCGCCTGCCGTTAGTGCAGTAAAAAGGGTGCGTCTATTCGTCCGCCATGGGGACGCACCTCCGAACGCAATTCAAGGAAGAACGGTGCTTGGAGAGGAACGTCCCCGTGTGCTGTGGAGGGAACGCCCAAATACAATCGGGTGCGGGTGTCCCGCCCGAAATTCTTCACTCTTCACTCTTCACTCTTAATTCTTCAAGTGACTGCGGTGCTGTGTCAACAACCTCTATTTTATTTGCCTTCATCCAGAGAGACGGGGTTATTCTCAGCTTATAGCCGTATCCGGCGTCCATCTGCCAGTGTGCCATCGGCGCTTCGGGCAAGCCGTAGCAGGAAAGAATCGTCATCAAAACGCCTGCATGGGATACTATTGCGATTTTTTCGGTTGAGTTTGCGATGCAGCCGTTTATAACCTTTTCAAAAACGGCGCAGATACGCTGAACAAAACGGGCGTTTGATTCGCCGTGCGGCGGAGCGGCATTAATATCCCCTCTTAGCCAGTTCTGAAAGTCCTCATTATCCTTCAAATCCTCTGCGGTCAGCTCTTCAAACTCACCGAAATTGTATTCGATAAAGTCATCTATTACAATTTTGTTATTTTTTGGAAACATTATATCCGCACTCTGTTTTGCCCTTTTAAGAGGGGAAACAAAGACTGCGTCAACCTCGGGATAGTGGTGCTTTGCCTTGATGTTTTTAAGCGCCTGAATACTATCACTTGTTAGAGGATAATCCGTATGCCCAATATACTGTGCGTTTAGATTTCCCTTTGTCAAACCGTGGCGAAATAAATACAGAGTGTATGTTTTCATAATAAGGTTCCTCCTGAAAACGGGATTTTTCTTTGTGTTATTACAAAAATATAACAAAAACAGATTGTTTATTTACAAAGCGTATAGTTAGGTTTATAATAAATTCGTATTACAATGAGTATAAAAACGTGATAAAAGAGATAAAGAAGAGATATATATGGAAAAGAACAAAGAAAAGATTACAAAATTTGCCGAGATACTTTCCAAACTGAGAAAGGAAAGAGGAATAAGCCAGAAAAAGGCAGCAACCGAGCTTGGAATTTCCCAAGCTCTTCTTTCGCACTATGAAAAAGGCATCAGAGAGTGCGGACTTGATTTTATAATCAGATGCAGCGAATACTACGGAGTGACAACCGACTATCTTTTAGGCGTCAGCGAAAACAGAAACGGGATTGACAGCGATTATCTTTCCGCTTTTGAAAGCGATAAAACATATTCGGTTTCAATGCTTTCAAAGGCAACAAAATATCTTCTCGACACCGTTGGCGCAAGCACTTCCGACCCTGCCGAAAAGAGCTTTGTTTATGATTACTATCTTTTAACTCTTTATCGCGGAGCCTTAACTCTTGCAAAGGCAGGCGTTATTCCGAAGGAGCTTTTCAAAATTGATTATTCGGTTGCAAAGGACCTTGCCTCCGCTGCAATTGCAATGCAGGACGCAAAATTTGTTTTGATTGAGGACCGCTCAAGAACGGGAGTTGACTCCTCACAGAGAACGGTTATCAACGAGCTGATCGAAGAGGCGGAAAAGTTTATTATGGAAAACCTCAATAACTATATGTCTTAATTCAGAATGCAAATCAGCAGAGCCGAGGCTCTGCTTTGTTATTTGTTTTTAAGATAATTAAGCATAATCTCAGAGGACTTTTTTGCCGCAACCTCTTTAAATAAAGGATATGCCATCTGCGATTCCTCGTTTCCCCCGTCGCTTATGGTTCTTAAAACGGCAAAAGGAACGCTGTTGATATAACAGACCTGGGCAATTGCTCCGCCCTCCATTTCGCCGCAGACTGCGCCGAATTCCTCATTGATGCTTTTTTTAAGCTCGTTGCTTGCAATAAAAGTATCGCCGGTTGCAATGCCGCCGTAATGAACGCTTTCGCCTGTGTTCTGAGCGCACTTTATAAGCGCTTGTGAAAGAGCATAATCGGCGTCAATCGAGGTTTTTCCGTCAAGAATAAGGCCTTTAACACCGTCTACGGCAGAGGTGTCGAAATCGTATTGATAAAGCTTATCTCCAACAACAATATCGCCTATAACAACCTCGTTGCTCAGCGAGCATGCGATGCCCACATTAATGATTTTATCTATATCAAATTTATCTATCATAAGCTGGGTGCAGAGAGCGGCGTTTACCTTTCCCGGCAAACAGCATGCAACGCAGACCTTTTTTCCCTCTATGTCGCCCGATATGAATTCAATATTTGCAAAAACATCGGCTTTCCCGTTTTTAACCTTGTTTTTAAGCGAGTTAACCTCAACATCCATTGCGCCTATTATTCCGAGCATAAATCTTTTCTCCTTGCTTTCTGAACTAAGAATTTATATAGCAGCGCGCCGATTAACGCACCTGCGGAATTTAAAATAACATCATCAATATCAGCGTCGCCCATTGAAAAAATGCCCTGCGCCGTTTCAGTTACTATGCAGAGAATAAACGGAGCAAGAAATGCCCAAAGCGAGCTGTTCCTTTTTGCAAAACTTGCGCTGCTGAGCGACAAGGTTGAATAAAACGCAATATTGCCGATTGTTCGCATAACGATTAACTCGGAAAAGTCGTTTAAAACTGTTTTTATTTCACCTTTAAACGGGATAATGTTAATAATATATGATGCGTCATCAGCTCTGTATCCGACATAAAACAAAACATACAGCGTTATCATCATCGGAATATATCCTATGAAAAAGGTTTTAAAGAATCTTTCATATCCCTTCGGCTTTCCGTTATTACAAAGAACGGTGATTGTTACACAGAAAAACACAACGAATATTGCAATCAGCGCATATGAAATATGGAAGAGCGACGACATTTCGTAAACCGAAAACTGCGGTATGCCGAGAAGGTTGAATATGAGCAGCCCTATAACAAAAAAGCTCATTATAATTGTTGAGGCGTTTGAAAGGTAGTTAAGCGTTCTTTCCGTTTTGCAGGAAAAAACCGTTGTTGCTCCGGGCACGAGAAATGCAAGTATGTATTTTAAAACCCGATAGTTTCTGTTGAAGAAAAACGGACCCGAAAACCAGTCGGAAAAAAGAACAACAATGAAGAAAACGCAGCAGAAAAACAGCGTGCGACTTAATATAACATAATTCCTTGTTGTTTTCATATCGCGTCACCCCAATATATTGTACATTATATAATATAATTAAAATAAAAACAAGTTTTAGTTGACAAATCGCGATTATTTGTACTATAATATCAAGGCTGTTAGTATATCACTAAGCAATTCAGACTTAAAATTCGCCTTGAATTTGAAGTTTTGGATATATGCCTGCGCTATGCCGCGCAGAGAACATAAAGATTGAGACCAGTTTAATCTTAAGAAACGGAGTGAAAAAAATGAAAAGAACTTTCCAGCCAAAGAAAAGACATGCTAAGAAGGAACACGGCTTCAGAAAAAGAATGTCAACAAGAAACGGAAGAAAAGTGCTTGCTCGCAGAAGAGCAAAGGGAAGAAAAAAGCTTTCTTACTAATTTGATTTAACAAATCGAAAAAAGAAACAGGAATGGGACTTTATGAAAAGTCAGACCCTTAAGGAAAACAAGGATTTTCGCAGATTATATTACCGAGCACAGAGCAAGGCGTCAAAAACCCTTGTAACCTATGCAATGAAAAGCCGTAAAAAGGGGTGCCGTTTAGGCATAACAACCTCTAAAAAAATCGGAAATGCAGTTGAAAGAAACCGCTCAAGGCGAGTTATCAGGGCTGCGTATTCCCTGCTCGAGCCGAAAATAAACGGCGACTGGGATTTTGTTTTCGTTGCAAGAGGCCTAACAAGCAAGGTCAAGATGCAGGAAGTGTTGAAGGATATGGAAAACCATTTTAAGGCGTTGGGTGTTATTGATGAAAACGATTAGCAGGCTTTTAAAAAAGGCGGCGGTTTTTCTGATAAGAACTTATCAGCTGACATTATCGCCAAGATTTTCCCACGGCGCCTGCCGCTATACTCCAACCTGCTCCCAGTATGCCCTTGAAGCAATTGAAATACACGGCGTTTTCAAAGGCTCGCTGCTGGCGCTGAGGCGAATATTAAGATGCAATCCTTTTTTTAAAGGCGGATACGACCCCGTTCCTCCAAAAAAAGAAAAGGAAATAAGGACAAAATAAGGTGTTTATTGAAACGATTACATTAGCGGCAAAAACCATTTCAAACGGAATGGGCTTTCTCAAGCCGTTGTATTGGTTATTCGGCGAATGCATGAAGGGCTTGCTCTTTTTGTTTAACGACAATTATTTTCTTTCGCTGACTGTTTTCACCGTTTTAACAAGAATAGTTCTCTTCCCCTTTAACTTAAAGCAGCAGAAAACTATGGCGAAAACATCAAGAATTCAGCCGAAAATCCAGAAAATACAGAAGAAATATAATGTAAACAGCATTTCAGATCCTAAGCAGCGTCAGAAGGCTAATCAGCAGATGCAGGAGGAAATCCAGGCACTTTATGCAAGAGAAGGCCATAACCCGATGAATATGGGCTGCGGACCTATGGCGTTTCAGATGCTGTTTCTTATGGGTATTATCGGAATAATCTATTATCCTATTCAGTATATTCTCGGAGTAAATATTTCCGATAACACCGAGGCGATTGCAAAAGCAATCAACTTTAACGGCCAATATTTTCAGATAGAAATTCTTCAGCATTTCGATAAGTATAAGGATATTCTTGCAACAGAATTTCCAAAACTCTTTACTGCCGACAAAATTTCTGCAATAGAAAACTACAAGAGCCATATGTTTATCGGCTCACTTGATATGACCAAGGTTCCTCACTGGAAATCAGGCATCATTATAATAATTCCTATTCTCTGTCTGGTAACCTCGATGGCGTCCTCGGTTGTTTCAACCTTGATTCAGAGAAAAACCAACCCCGCAACTGCGCAGCAGCAATCCTCAATGATGATGATGATGCTCATGATGCCGCTGTTTTCCTTCTATATTTCGTTTAAGGTTTCGGCAGCCGTTGGTTTTTATTGGATGATTTCAAACCTTGTTGCAGTTATTCAGCAGCTTATTATGGCAAAATTCTTCCCGCCAAAGAGAAATATTGCAAGAGAAATGATTGAAAATACGATTGAAAGACGCTCAAGGGAAGAAAGCATAAAAAAGATTAAATAGTAACAAACGAAATTAATCGGAGGATATATGATTAAGGAATATATCGGAACCGGTAAAACGATTGAAGAGGCAACTAATGCCGCAAAAGCCGGTTTAAGAGCTCCGTTAAGCGCAGATATTAAAATTGAGGTTATCACGATGCCGCAAAAGAAATTTTTAGGTCTTTTCGGCGGCGCGGATGCCGAGGTTAAAGCAAGCTACGACGACGGAACTAAAGAGAAAAAGGCAAATAAAAAGCAAAGCAAGAAAAATAACGCAAAGAAAAAGGACGCGCCTAAGAAGGAAGCGATTAAGGCTCCCGAGGTTAAGGTTGTTTCCGTGCAGGAAGAGGACGAGCCTAAGAAGGACGCTCCTAAAAGCGTTGACCTTGAATATGCAAAGAGCTATTTCTTTGAAATTCTTAAAGGTCTTAATGTAGACGACGCAAAAATTGATGCCGTTTATGAAAACGGTGTTATAACAATGGACCTTGATTGCGAGGATTACGGTATTGTTATCGGAAGAAGGGGCGAAACCCTTGATTCAATTCAATATCTTCTCTCTCTTGCAATGAAGAAGAAATCAAACGGATATGTTCGCGTTTCTATCAACGTGGGCGACTACAGAGAAAAGAGAAATGAAACTTTAAGGCAGCTTGCAAAGAAACACGCAAGCTATGTTTCAAGAACCGGAAGAAGATACACCTTTGAGCCGATGAATCCCTATGAAAGAAGAATTCTTCACACAACGATTCAGGAGATTGAAGGAGTTGAATCCCGTTCAATCGGCTATAATCAGGACAGAAGAGTTGTTCTTGAGCCGACGGGCGGAGTTAAACCCGGAAACGAAAGACGCCGCAGAAGCTCAAGACCTGCCGCGGCAGCACCGTCATCAGACCGCGCCCCAAAGGCAGACAGAGCCGATTTACCTAAATTCGGAAAAATCGAAGTGAATAAAGATTGATTAATGGCGGGCAATGCCCGCCATTAATAAATTAAGAATGATGAATTAAGAATGATGAATTGTGG
>JAFUZY010000065.1 GCA_017476375.1 Eubacterium sp. | reverse complement strand
CCATATCGGTGCGCAGATAACGGTTGCCCGCCGATGAATTGGTTTCATAAAGATTAGCGTCGGCGCAATAGTTGTCGCCGTTATAAACACCGCCGCTAAGAATGACCTTGCCGGTGTAAGGCGTGCCGTCCGGCTTAAGGAAGGTCAGCGTCGTGTTGGAAATGGGAACGAGCTTCAGAGTATTGCAGGGATAGAGGTCCATCTTAACAATGTTCTGCTCACCGCTGACAAGGTCTCTGTTTAAAACAGTTCCGATATAGGTGACTTCCTCGTCGCCCGTGCCGGTAGTTGAAGAAACAACAACATCGCTCTTTATTCCTGATGGCTCATAGACCGCAAGCTCACCGTTTGCATCGGATTTCAGTTTGCGCTCAACGCCGTCGCCGTTTGTGTAAACAACATCGCTTACAGCCTTCGGCATGAAGCGGAACAGATAGAGCTGGTCTTTTAAGGTGTTGACCGTTATGCCAACATTTGTCTGCAAGCCGGTTGCGGCATGGGTTGCAGTGACTTTAACATTATCCGCTGCGGTTTTATCCTTCGTTGCCGTGATAAGGAAGTCCGCGGTGGGTATGTAGGAGGTATAGGTGTAGTTGCGAATATCGTCGAAGGTGCCGCGCAGCGGATAGTTCAGCGTTACGTCATCGCTAAGGACTTTATTTTCGCCGCTGCCTTCCGTTGCAGCCCAGTTCATTTTATCCGTGAGAATGCCCCAGGTGCCGCTGCCGTAGTTAGCAGAGATAACCTCCTGCAGGTTGACACCGCGGCGAAGAGTTTCAAAGTCGATATCATCGTAGTTCACCTGATATCCGTTTCCTGCTCCGGAGGTGGCAAGACGGCTTTTAATTCTGTCGGTGTTATCCATGATGAGGTTTGAGCCGGCCTCCTGACCTGCGCCGCCCGTGGTGCCGCCGTATTGCCCGAAGGGAACTCTCAGAGCGATGAGCTTCAGCGGATTGGAGTTATATACCGTTAAAATCATGGAGTCCATGCTCCAGGGGTCCTCCGCCTTGTTTCGCGCATAAACTGTTATGGTGTATGCTTTCTTCAGCCCCTCAAAATCGCCCGGTGTGAACGGAACAGTTCCTGAGGATGCCGCAAGGCTTCCAACAGTAATCGACTTGCTGTCGGAGGGCTGAATGGTGTAGCGAACCTCGGCATCTTTCGTTGCGGAGGTCAGCGTGTAGCCAATGGTGGGCACATCGTCCTTTAACACGCCATAGCTCTCAAGTTTATTCAGGGTGACCTTCGCCGGACCCTGTTTAACCCTGATAAATGCAACAGCAGAGTATTGCTTCGTACCGCCCATGGTGCTGATTTTTACAGCGTAGTTGCCCGCGTTATTCAGGTCTGCACCGGGTATGGTGACGCTCGTACCGGGGTTATCGAAATTGTACGACTTAACTTTTGTTGCGCCGTCCGGTATCGCGTCAAGATTGTTTTCGTCAATCTCGCCGATGCTGTAAAGCTCCGCTGTGTAACTGCCCGTAATGTTGGTGTTGAAGGTAACATCCGTATCCAATGATGTCAGCGTCTCGCGGATTTTTGCTCTTTTGGGAACTCTTAAATACGGAGCAGAATCACTGATTATATGAATTCCTCATGCATAAGTTAAATAATAGTCAACTGCGTTTAGAGAATTATAACAATTATCTATATGAATTCTTGATGTGCCATTGTAAAAACATACACAAGGCTCCGTTGTAATTGAAGGATCGGTCGGTTCAAAAGGTTCGGTCGGTACAACCTCATACTCGTGGTTGCCGAGCGGCACCGCTTTAAGATAAAAATAAAGAGTAAGGTCTTGGTCTTCTATAAAACTATAATATGGTCTGCGGTTGCTGAAAAGAACCTTGAAACGCAAATCCTCATCCGAATCCATATAAATGAATCCTCTGTCGAAGGCGTCGTACAAATCCTTGGTAATAGCAATCTCAACATCATACATCCACTCCGGGCGAGCGGTTTCATATAATTTAATATATGGAAAATCAGGATCCTCGGGGTTATTCAACTTGATATAACCAGTTTTAACCTCCTCATAAGTTCCGCTCGGTCGTGTGATATGAACTTCTCTATTAAACAAAGAGGCAGGATAGGCATAGAAGGTATAGGTTAGTCCTGTTACGACCGGCCACTCTGTTCCCTTGTAGTAATGATACCCCAGCACATCAACATTCGATTTGTTCCAGTCAAAACCTGCAGTTTGTGCTATGTCGCCGCTCTTCATATAAAAGCTGATGATGTCCCTGCGGACATAATCGCAGACATTTGTGGTGCCGTAGCGTACTGCCAATGCTAATGGGGTTTCGTTTTCGCCCGTCACAACATAAACCGGATACTTGTTATAGCTATCGCTGCAGTACATGCTCGTCATGTACTTTGTAATTTCGACTTCGCCGTAAGTCGGCAGTTCCATTTTAATGCCTTTGCCCTTTTCAGTGCAAGAATCGCACTCGTTGGCAATCCATGTTTTTATCTCATCCTGAAGACCGGCGCCAGTTTTAAAAGGCAGCATAATGGTATAAGTTTGTACGGCTCCCTTTCCATCGGTGCCGTAGATTGCATTTTTCCAATCGATATAGGCGTTTCGACCACCCGTGGCAAGCGTACCTTCTTTACCTTCAGCTACCACACCATCAACACATTCACAATAGTCATAACAGTAAAATCTTCCCGAAACCGTATCATCAACGAATTTGAATTCATGGCGCGCATCATAATCACTGCCGTTGATATAGGGAGCGTAATAGCCGTCCCTCTCATCATTCAGGTCCAGCAAATACATGTTTTGGGAGCGCCTCCAATCTCCGCAAAGACGCGTTTGACCGGATGTTACGCCCCCTGAATCAACAGTCTCCGGCAAATCGTCCGTCGCGCCGCGCAGCTGGGAAGCGCCGCCTGTTGAGTTCAGCTTGAGCGAGCCGGTCTTAAGTGCGCTCTTAAGATTGACATCGCCGTTCTGAATGCCGGAAAGAAGCGATTCGAGGTTGCTCACATGCTCGTCGGTAACATCGATTTCCTCGTCAAGCAGCTCTGCAACCTCAATGGCTGCGTTCACCTGCGAAATCTGCGAGATTTGCTCGGCTGTGGCTGATTTGCCGTTGACGGTGATTTTGCCAACCTTTTCGCCGTTTGTTATGCGCTGATTCAGTGCGCCAAGCTCAACGCTCTTGCCGTCCTCGCGGATATCGAGGTCAACAAGCTTACCGTTATCATCAAGAAGACCTGCTGAATTAAGCGCTTCCAGGTCCTCTTTTGCTCGCGTCTCGTCGCCCGAGTAAAGCTCGGTCAGCGAGGTAACAAGCGACTTTGGCACATTATTTGCAAACGCGGACATAGCATTAGCCGGAACCACGCTAAGCAACATAATCAGTGCCAAAAACATACTAATTGTTTTTTTCAAAAAATTACTTTGCATAAATTTTTCTCTCCTTGTTTTTTTTGCCTCTCTTGTGTAAAGGGAGGCTCATTTGTTTGTATTTTCGGATATTTTGTTCACTGACCTATGTGTTGTTTTTCCGTAAACAACACCAAACAAAAAATATTTCCTCAATCTTAATTATAAATAACTATATATATAAATTTCAAGGGGGGGTAACAGATTGTCACCCCCTTTTTGCAAATTTATTATTCTTGTCTTTTATCGAAAACTTTTGTATAATGATAATATTCGAGAAAAGAAGGTGTGAATATGGGAAGCTCTTTTGCAAAAGTTCTGAAACAAATAAGAACCGAAAAAGATATTTCACAAAAAACGCTGGCACAGAAGCTTTTTGTTACCAGGTCTGCTGTTTCCTATTGGGAGAACGGCAGCCGTGTACCGGACGCAGAGATGATTGTCAGAATTGCAGAGTGTCTTGATATTGACGCTTCCTTGCTGTTAAACGCAGTTCTTTACAATGACATAACACCAAACGTCATTATGGTTGACGATAACAAGGTCTTCGTCAAAGGCGGTATCCCGATTTTGAAAGAGGTTATGCCAAACGCCGAGATTAAGGGCTTTACAAGACCTTCAGAGGCGGTTGAATATGCAAAGGAAAACCGCATTGAGCTCGCGTTTCTTGATATTGAAATGGGAATGATAAGCGGGCTTGACGTGTGTAAGGAGCTGCTTGAAATCAATCCGAATACAAACGTCGTGTATCTGACAGCATACAAGGACTATTCTTTTGACGCATGGCAAACAGGTGCCTGCGGATTTATGGAAAAACCGCTGACTCCCGAAAATGTGCGTGAGCAGCTCACAAGATTACGCCATCCGTTTTTGGGAGGTGCGGCAGAATGAGCAGTTGGGTAGTTCCGTTTTATTTCTTCATTCTCGGCGCAGCGCTGCTGCTGACGGTAATGGGGCTTTGGTTTACCGCCATTATGTCCGTGATTGACCGATGGAGTAAGCGGCTTTTTGTTGCATATTTTTCGTCAATGTTTGTTTGTGAGATAGTAAGCCTCGTCGATATAATGATTGTTTATTCGTACCGCAGTATCAACACCCTGTTGATGGTGATGGCATTTATAGAAACCTTATTTCTCTCACTTCCGCTTCCTCTGCTTACGGCATATATCATTCACCGCCGTGGAGATAATCTCAAAAAGAGTAAAGCTTTTTATACGTCGCTCGCGCTGTGGTGTATTTTTGTTCTTCTCCTGTCAAGCACATTCTTTTCAAAATTCGTTTACTCTTTCACGCCCGACGGCGAATTCCTCCGCGGTGCAGGATATACGCCGATGGTAATACCGCTTATTGCTATTTCCGCCATCAATTTTGTTGCAACAATCTGCTCGCGCAAAAAACTTTCACGCAAGTATTTTATCAGTTTTATTATTGCCTCGCTTCCGCTGACAGCGACGCTGACCATACAGGCGTTTATCGACATCGTACCGCTTGTTGACATCAGCTATGTGCTTTCGGCTGTTTCGATGCTCGGTCTGATTATGTCAGCGCAGATAGAAGAGCACATCCGTCAGCAGGAGGAAATCGCCAATCAGCGTGCAAGCGTTATGGTGCTGCAGATGCGCCCGCATTTTATTTACAACTCGATGATGACCATTTACCATCTGTGCAAGCAGGATGCGGACAAGGCGCAGCAGGTAACGCTGGACTTCACCAACTACCTGCGAAAGAACTTCAAGGCTATTGCAAGCGAGGACACAATTCCGTTTTCAGCCGAACTTGAGCACACCAAAACCTACCTTGCAGTTGAGCAGGCGCAGCACGAGGATATGCTCGCCCTGGATTACGACGTACAGTTTGTAAATTTTCGTCTGCCGCCGCTTACGCTTCAGCCGCTTGTGGAAAACGCAGTCAAGCACGGTCTGAACCCCAATTCAGACGAACCGCTGCGCATATCTGTTAAGACGAGCCTAACAGAAAACGGCGTCACAATCACAGTTGAAGACACGGGCGCAGGCTTTAACCCCAACGACGAAAGCATACAGCCCACTGCTCTTGCCAATATCAGCGGACGACTTGAAATGATGTGCAACGGCACGCTGAAAATCGAATCAGCCGAAGGCAAAGGCACAACGGTTACAATATTCGTTCCGATAAAGAAGTAAACCTGATTTCAGCCGTTCAGTTTTTTCAGATGGGGTAACGGTTGTTTTGAATATTTCTGTTGGCTACAAACGAGATTAGCAAAAGTCGAGTCCCGAAACCCTTACAAACACTCACTTTTTAGTTTTGACACATCCCCATAAGCGTCACAGAAACCGCTTCATAGACTTTTTGACAAAAAAACCTATGAAATGAAGTTATAAGATTACCGCCCTGCGATTCTGATTCGCAGGGCGGTTTTCATATTACAAATGCGGAACTTGCCCTTTTAAGTTGATACATCTCACGTCGTGAGATTGGCTTTTTGTTTTTCGTCACGCTTTCAGCCCTCAAAAACGCACGCGTCGGGTGTTTGCTCTACATGATAACAAAGCAGTCAAAAAAGGCTTACAGCGCGGCGACAAGGCGTAATTTTGCTGTAACTTAAGTAAAAAACACAATATCCAGATTATAAAAATTACCCTCTGAAACGGAAAATTGATTTTCGCCTTCAGTGAACACTCCTAACTTCGTTCGTCTAAAGATTCTTTACACCCGCACCTCATTTGATGAATAACGGTAAAAAATTCATCTGGATATTGTGGTTAATGCCCCTGAAACAGCGGCGTTAACAGAAACCAAGAACGGCTTTAAACCGCCGTCATGCTATTAAAATTGCAATCCCCGATGTTTATTTTAAAACGACAAAACAGGCTGAATTACCGCCCGTTCTGTTTAATGATGCTTGAAGTTTCCCGTCCACTTTCCGCAGGAGCACGACCATGCTTCGTAGCCATATGGACAGCGCTGTACATATTCATCCCATGTGATTTCGCCTTCTTCGTACTGTCGGTTGTATTCTTCCATTACGCTGCTTGCATACTCCTTTAGTTCTTGCTTTGAATTGAACCACTTGCCCATATTGCCCTTCGGCATATAGTGAACATGCTTTTGTTTTTTCTTCTTACCCTTATTCTTTTTCTTGGTCTTCTTACTTTTCTTTTTCTTCTTATTCTTCTTTTTATTCTTTTTGGGAGAAGATTTCATTTTTGTGCTTGCGGAAGTTGTTGTCGTCGTTTTTGCTGATGCGGTTATCATTTCTGTATTTACACCTGCCGCCAGCATAATGATAATTGCCATTATGATTGATATTATTCTGGTCATATTAAGACCCCCTTTCGCAACACAACAACTACCACAACTCACCGCCAAAGTCCAGAGAAATAATTGAGTTATTAATTATCGTTTTCTGACCACAATTTTGACCACAACGGAAATCTGGAGAACAGCGCAGAAGAGCGCCAAACGTAAAATGTTCGCCAAAAAGTCTGGACAATGCCGCCAAATTCGTACGAACGCGCTATATTCAGGGAGCCGAGCCATTCTACGAACCAGAAGGTCGGGGGTTCGAGTCCCTTCCGGCGTACCAAAAATGCAGGATACCCATACGGGTATCCTGCATTTTTTCGCCGGAAGGGACTCGAACAAGAAACTCCAAGAGCAGTGCCACGAGCACTGCGATTGGGAGAAAGCTCCAGTGGAGCTTTTGATAGTTTCTTGACGACCCCAACGCCTTCAATAACGCTGTGGCGAGACTATATGTGAAAAACGAGAGTCATTAGACTCTCGTTTTTGTGCGCCGGAAGGGGCGAGAACAAGAAACTCCAAGAGCAGTGCCACAAGCGCTGCGATTGGGAAAACAGTCCGGTGGACTGTT
>JAFUZY010000009.1 GCA_017476375.1 Eubacterium sp. | reverse complement strand
TAAGGGGTCAGACCCCTTACGTCAAAATCGGGTGGGATTAAAAAAGGAAAATTCCGACCTTTCGGTCAGAATTTTCCTCCGCCTCCGCCATGGCTTGAGCCCGATGACGAGGTATGCGTTGAGCTTCCTCCCGAGGAGGAATTATGCTCAATTCTTGTTTTTGAAACATTGCTGAACAGAAAACGGTCGTGCTGATTGGTTACCCGAAGGCTTCCGTCAACAAGATAATCCTCGGCGTTTGCTCTGAATCTAACCGGCTTATAGTTGCCTTTAACAATTGAAACAACAACTGCTGCAATAATCAGAGAAACAATTAAAGATATAATGAAGGCGCTGTAATTGAATCCGCCCGAATTATAATCCTCTGAATTATATGTATATCCGTCATCATTCGTGTAGTTGTTATCAACGTCAAAAGCTTCGCCGCTGTTTGCCTCGTTGATAAACTCTTCAACTGTTTTTGCGTATTTTTTAAACGCCTCGAAATAATCACCGTTGCTCAGGAAGGGAACAACCTCGGCTTCAATAACCTCTATTCCGTAATCGGTTATTGCCGTTATTCCGTAGCCCTTTGTTGAAATCCACCAGTCGCGTTCCTCCATGCTGATTAGGAAGAGGCAGCCGTCATCTTTATAACCGTTGTAATCATAATAATCATCGGCAAAATCCATCGGGGATTTTCCCTCAGTTGAATCAACCGTTAGGGCAACTATGTCGAAATTATATTTTTCCGAAAGAGACGCAAGCATTTCCTCAAGCTCTGAAACCTCGCTTTCATCCATAAGTCCTGCGCCGTCAATCGCATACTTAGGTGAATCGGCAAGAGCATTTAAAGGAAGAGCAAGTATAATTATAGCTGCAAAAATAAAACTTATTATTCTTTTCATATCTTAGCCGCCTCCCTATATTAAACCTAAAGCGGTTCCGATAAAATAAATTACGGGAGTTGCCACTGCGGTTATTCCTGCAAAAAGCGCAGCAAGCTTTGCCTTGCTTACGGGAACGTTGCCCGTTATTCTTCCCGTTTGCCCGTTGATTGCAAAAGTCAGTCGCTCGCCCTTATAAACAGTATGAATAATCCAAACGGGATAGAGGGCATATTTTGCAACTCCGTTACTTGTCTGAATCGAGCTTGACTGAGCAATAACGCTTTCGTATCCGCTCACTGTGCTCCTCAGGGTTTCCTCGCAGCTTTCCTTTATTCTTTCGTTTGCTCTGCCTATGCTGTCCTCCATTGAAACGTCGTATTTGTCTGCATAGTATCCCGAAAGATAAGCAGTCCGGAAATCAACCGCCTCACTGAAATCAAAGGGTTCAATTGATTCCATAAGCTCGTCAGCCATTTTTGTTGAGCCGTCAACGGGAATGTTGCAAAAGCTCATTGTTCCGCTTCTGAAAACATCGAAATGGTCTGTTTTTGTGTAGCGGTATTTGCTGTCGCTCCAGGTTGTTGTTCGGGTTGCGTTGTAATTAACCGAAGCTGACGCGTCTGAGTCAAAGAGCCAGAAAGGAACATACAAGCCCTTTATTTCATCAAGCTTGTTTTCTGTGTTGAAAAGCTTCGGCGCAAAGCGCCTTTTTCCCGTGTATTTTTTAAGCTCCTCTTTTGCCCTGTTTTTATCAAGCTTAAAAGGAATAACGAAATCGGGTTTGAGCGTTTGGCTGAGTCTGCCTGCCATAACAACGGGGTTATCGCAGTACGGACACGAGGTTGCCGCAGTTGTTTCATCACAAACAATCTCGCCGCCGCAGGACTTGCATACGAAAACAGACATTTTTTCCTCTTCGCCCTCATCCCACTGAGACGCAGTTTCGGTTGCCCATTTAAACTCGTCGTCGGGAGCTTCTTCAAGGCGGGAATCCATATTCTTAAGCGCTTCAACATAAAACACACTGTCGCAATAAGGACATTTCATCTTCTGCAGATTAGAATCAAACTCAACGGACCCGCCGCAGTTAGGACATTTATATTCAAATAAATCTGCCATTTTTTCTCCTCTGAAAAATTTTCCTTATCTAAATAACTAAATGAACGAGGCAAAGCCGAGAAACAAAAAACTTGGAACTCGGCACTCGGGACTCGCAACTATTATCGGGACTTTCCGCAATTTGTGCAGAACTTGCCGTGGTTTTCAGTTCCGCATTCAGAGCAGAACCATCTGTCGCTTTCGGGTCTCGGCTTTCCGCAGTTTGTGCAGAATTTTCCTGAATTTTCCGCTCCGCACTCTGCGCATTTCCATGAAATTGCAGGGGATGACTGCTGCTGATTCTGCTGCTGACCCATTGCAAAAAGATTTGCTGCCTGTGAGCCACCGGAATTCATAGCCATTCCCATTCCGATAAAGCCGTTCATTGCTCCGCCTTCATTTGCTGCAGCAGCGCGCATTGCATCGGCGGTTGCGCCGGCAATCTGAGCGCCTGCCATATTCGGGTCGCGCATTGCCGCACCCTTCTGGAACTGCTTGATAAGCTCCTGGTCCTCTTCGGTAAGAGTTATCGGATTAAGCGCAACGGAAACAACCTCAAGGCCTCTGAGCTCGCCCCATTTTTCGCTGAGCGCATCGTTCATTGCCTTTTCAAGGTCGGTTGTATGAGTTGCAATCTGATTCGGACGGATTTCAAGCTCGGAAAGCCTTCCGAACGCAGGCTGAAGAGCGCTGATAAACTCTGTTTTAAGCTGGGAATCAAGTGTTTCTCTTCTGTATTCAGCCTCAACATTTCCGCAAACATTTGTGTAAAACAAAAGCGGATTTGCAATCTTATATGAATATAAGCCGCTGCAACGAACGGAAACATCTATATCAAGCCCGATTTTTGAATCAACAACTCTGAACGGAATCGGATTCGGCGTTCCGAATTTGTTGTCAACAAGCTCCTTTGTGTTGAAATAGTAAACTCTCTGGTCTTTTCCGGTGTCGCCGCCATAGGCAAATCGCTTGCCTATTACCTTAAAGGTTTCCTTGATTGCTGTTCCGAGCTTACCTTCAAAAATGCTCGGCTCAGTTGATGTGTCATAAGTATATTCGCCGGGCTCTGCGCAAACCTCAACGATTTTTCCCTGCTCAACAATCATCATACACTGACCGTCTGCAACGGCAATGCCCGAGCCGTTTGATATAATGTTATCGTTACCCTTTGTGTTTGAAGAACGGGAGGTTATCCTCTTCTGTCCTTTAACAACAAGCACCTCTTTATCAATTGCGTCACAATAGAAAAACTCTTTCCACTGGTCAGCCAGTGTGCCTCCAAGCGCTCCAACTCCTGCTCTTATAAGTCCCATATTCGTTCTCCTTTCATATATTTTTTACAACAAAAGACTTTTTCACCCTCATTATAGTATAAATTTTTTATAAATTCAACATAATCATTTGACATTTCAAATCAAACAGTATATAATGTATCTGCATAGGTGCAACTATACGATTAGGAGAGATTGAAGTGAAGAAAAAATTTATTGAAGCTGAGATTGAAATAACTGAATACACAATCACCTCTGCAATAACCACCAGCGACGACCTTGGTAACGGAGACGATTACGATTGGGAATTCTAAACAGGATTGATTTTAAGAATTGAACCTGTTTTTCTTCCATATATAAAATATAAAACTCTTTGAGGTTTTCTCAAAGAGTTTATTTTTTTATTCGTCCGCCTCGTCTATCCTCAACTGATGTGAAAAGGCAACGTCTATTCGTTCGCCGATAGAAATGCGTTCCCTCAAATCAATGGGGACATTCCTCTGAAAGAGGTGTGTCCCCTTGGTTTGACGGTTGGGCTGACCAACTAATGGGAAAAGGCAAAACACCTCATCCACCGCAAGCGGTCCCCCTTTTGCTAGCGCAGACGCTCCCCTCTGTCAGCGCGAGCGCTGACATCTCCCCGTTAAGCGGGGAGTACCTCAAGGGGAAGGTATGAGGCTTTTCGTTCGCCGATATTATAATCAAGTGCGAATGTGTCGCCCGAAATTCCTCATTC
>JAFUZY010000064.1 GCA_017476375.1 Eubacterium sp. | reverse complement strand
GCAATCATCAGAGAGCTTGATTTAAGAAAGCCTATATATAAGAATGTTGCCGCATACGGCCATATGGGAAGAGAAGACCTTGGCGTATCCTGGGAAAAGCTTAACAAGGTTGACGAAATCAAGAAATATATGTAATAGTTCTGAGTTCCGAGTTTGATGTTACTCGGCTTCGCCTCAGACAATAAAAATTTTTTTCAATCGCTAAATTTGTAATAAGAAGGGGAGGGTCTATGTGCCCTCCCGTTAAATATGTTAGGAGATAGATATGACAATAGAAAACGCAAAGGAAAAGCTCTATGCAGTTCAGAAAAAGCTTGCTGCATACGAACACGCAATCGGGTTATTGCAGTATGACGGAGCAACAACCGCTCCGAGCGCAACTGCTCAGAACAGGGGAGCGTCGCTAAGTATTTTAAGCGAGGAAGTATATGTTTTGAGTACTTCGGATGAAACTGTTGAAATGCTTGAGTTTCTTGATGAAAATAAAAGTTCTCTTTCCGATAAAGAAAAGAGAATGGTTTATCTGATGCTCAAAGACATTAAGAATATGAAAAAAATTCCAATGAAGGAATATGTTGATTATCAGGAGCTTCTTGTTATTGCCGACGATGTCTGGCATAAGGCAAAGCTTGCATCCGACTTTGAAATGTTTCGCCCATATCTTGAAAAGATTTTTGAAACAAACAAAAGGTTTGCCGCTTATATTGAGCCTGAGAAAGACCCGTATGACCATTGCCTCGGGGAATATGAAGAAGGCTTGACCAAAGAAACACTTGATGAATTTTTCGGCGAGCTTAAAAAGCATATTGTTCCTCTTCTTAAAAAGATTTCCGCAAAAGAGCAGGTTGATGATTCAATCCGCTTCGGCAAATTCACTGACGCTCAGCAGGAAAAGTTTTCTTACTGGCTTATGGAGCTTATCGGGCTTGATCTTGAGCATGTCGGTCTTTCAACAACCGAGCATCCTTTTACAACGAGCCTCGGTTCGCATTTTGATGAAAGAATAACAACGCATTACCATGAGGATGATTTTGTTTCTTCAATGTATAGTGTTGTTCACGAGGGCGGTCACGCACTGTATGATACAGGTTCAGCAGATGACCTTGCATACACGGTTCTTGACGGCGGAACATCAATGAGCATCCACGAGAGTCAGAGCAGATTTTATGAAAACATAATCGGAAGGAGCAGAGCCTTTTGCGAATATGTTTTCCCGAAACTCAATGAGTTTTTCCCCGGAGCATTTGAAGGAAAAACTGTTGAAGATTTCTATAAAGCAGTTAATAAAGCTGAGCCTTCGCTCATCAGAACCGAAGCTGATGAGTTAACATACAGCCTTCATGTTATGGTTCGTTATGAGCTTGAAAAAAGAGTTATGGCAGGGGAGCTTGAGGTTAAAGACCTTCCTGAAGAGTGGAACAAATTATATAAGGAATATCTCGGCGTTGATGTTCCCGACGATAAACACGGTGTTCTTCAAGATAGCCATTGGGCAGGCGGACTTGTTGGCTATTTCCCGTCTTATGCGCTTGGAAATGCCTATGGCGCTCATTTCTTAACAAAGATGAGAAAGGATGTTGATTTTGAAAAATGCATCCGTGAAGGAAACTACGAGCCTATAAATAACTGGAACCGGGAGAATATCTGGAAGCATGGTCAGCTCTATACTCCTGCTGAGATTTTATCCCGCGTTCTCGGCGAGCCGTTTTCAACCAAACACTATATTAAGTATTTATCAGATAAATATACTGAGATATATAACTTATAAATTACATATTACTGATTGTTCGAGCGCAGCGAGTAACCTTAATTCTCAATTCTAAATTTTAAATTCTTAATTAAAAAAAGAGCCCCAAGTGAAATTGTCAAGTAAAAGTGGACAATAAAAAGTTCAAAAAGGTTTAGTTAGAAAAAGCCCTGTTCAGTTCTGAACTGAACAGGGCTTTTTCTGCCGCATTTAACAGAAGGTCGTTCAGTATTGTAGTAAGTTATGTAAT
>JAFUZY010000008.1 GCA_017476375.1 Eubacterium sp. | reverse complement strand
TACAAAACAACCAACGACAAAAAAACCAACGACAAACAAGTCAACGACTAAAAAGCAAATAATTATTTCAAATAAAAAAAGCATATATGAAATAATTAACTCAATTCTAAAAAGATATTTCGTATATAAATAATGTATCAGGGGTCTGACCCCTGATACAAAAAAGCGGTGACAGGATTAGTTCCTGTCACCATTTTTTTGATGTTAAGCAGCAATGTCTATCCAGTCTCTTTTAACACTTTCTATTTTTGCTTTTCGTTTTTCATGTCTTTGCTCAAGTTTAATTCTTCTCTGTTTTTTCTTATCTGCAACAACAAGAAATATCATAGCAACAAAGAAATAAATTATTATTTCGCTGATGAAAACAACGTGCATTGCATCGGATGTTAAGGTGCTGAAAAGGTTGAAAGGAAATGCAATTGCAGCAAATCCGACTGCAAGTGATGAAAGTGTTAAAATAACTGATTTAAATAAATTGTTTTTTATTTTCATTGTTTATTCCTCCTTGAATTTTCTTTACGAGTTCATTTTAATTCAAGGGGAATTAAGATGCAATATCACTTGGACTTACTGTCCAAACATTTGGACTCAAAATGCGAAAAAACTCAGATTAATGCTTTTTTCAGCGCCAATACTGCAGGTTTTATATCGTTCTTTTCGATTGCAGAAGGAATTATTATAAGTTTTAAAACCCCGTTTTCATAGCTTCTTATATATACTGAAAGCGAGTTGTTTTCAAAAACCGATATATCTTTGTTGAATTCAATCAGCATTCTGATATTGATTCCGTTTTCACTGATGCTGCAATCAGCCTGCGGAATTTCATTTTTTAGTTCACTGTAAAATTCCTTTGTTTTTTCTGTGTAGCGACGGCTGATTTTTCTTGTCTGCGAGTTTATGTGTCCGTCTCTGATATATCCGCAAAGTGCTATTTGTTCGGTTTTGCTTGCGGTCTGAGCAAATCTCGCTTTTTTTCTCTGAAATTCCTTTGCAAGCTCCTCGGTTAAAACCATAAAGCTGATTCTTATTCCGGGTATAAGAACATTTGCAAACGAGCCCATATAAACAACGTTTTTTCCGCTTGAGAGAGCGTATAGGGCAGGGGTGGGCTTGCTTTGATAAACAAAGTCGGAATCAAAATCGTCTTCAATAATCAGTGCGTCGGTTGTTGCCGTATGCCTGATTAGTTCAAGTCGTCGTTTAATCGGCATAACGTTTCCGAAGGAGGTCATATGCGAGGGAGAAACATAGATGATATCTGCATTCTTATCCTTAATATGAACTTCATTTCCGTAGTTTTCAAAAAGTGAAATGCCCTGAACAAAACTTTTGTCAGGGAAGGATACGGTTTTTTTGTTATCAAACAGCGAGCAGAGAATACCGAGAAGGCTTAAAACACCTGCGCCGATAACAATTCTGTCTGCCGAGGTTGAAACATTTCTTTTTTTGCTTATGTATTCGCACAAAACCTCTCTTAAATCTTCTTCGCCCTGAACATCGCCGTATGACAGGAGTCTTTCCTTTTGTCGAAGGGCGCTTTTTATATATCTTTGCCAAAGGGGAATATCAAAGCATTCCTTATCGGCGTCACCGCTTTTTAAATCAAACCTTATTTCTTTTTTATCAACAGGTGCAAAAGTATTGTGCGTCGGCTGAGTTTTTATATCGCAAACGAAATATCCGCTTTTTTCTGCTGAAATAATGTATCCGTCAGCCTGCAATTCAAAATAGGCATTCTGAATTGTTGTTTTGCTTACGTTAAACATAACGGAAGCCTTTCTGACAGATGGAATTTTTTCGCCGCTCTTAATCTGATTATTAAGTATCAGCTCTTTGAAATGGTTATAGATTTCAAGATATTTTTTCATAAACTGTACCTTAAAAAAATGTTAAAACTGAGTATTTTAAAATTGCCAGAATTATTATATACTTTCATTAGCAAATTTGCAAGAGGGAAGTGATTTAATGAATAAAAAACTCAGAACAGCGGTTGTAACAGGCGTGTTTACGGCAATGATATTTGTTTTAACAATGTTTGTTAAATTTCCGATTGGCTTCGGCTACATACATTTTGCAGATTCTCTGATTTATCTTTGCTCTGCGCTTATCGGTCCTTTCGGAATACTTGCAGGCGCAATCGGCGAAGGGCTTGCGGATGCAGTCGGCGGTTTTGCGGTTTATCTTCCGTTTACGGTTGTTATAAAATTAATAATCGAGCTTCCGTTTGCCGTCTTTTCCTATAAGGACGAAAAGCTTTTAACCGCTAAAAATATGCTTTTTTCCATTCTTGCACTTTTAGTCAGCACTGCGGGATATATCGTAGCAGACAGAGTTGTTGCAGGTTCCGGCTTCGCATTCACCTATATGTGGATAAACATTGTTCAGGGAATTGCAAGCAGCCTTGTTTTTGCCCTGATTGCTGCAGCGTTTGACAGAATTAATATGAGAAAGAAACTTTTCTGAGGTAAAAAATATGGCAGATATTATCTATACACTTGAGGGCGGAACATATCTTAATATAACTAATAAATGCCCCTGCAACTGCGCATTTTGTATTCGCTCAAAGGGCGATGCAGTGGGCAGCGCAAAAAAACTTTGGTTTGATGAAGAGCCAAGCTTTGAGGATATTAAAAAAGCTATTGACGAATATGATTTTTCAGGGGTTAAAACTGCGGTTTTCTGCGGCTACGGCGAGCCCACCAATGCATATGAAAACCTTATAAAAACAGCTAAATACCTTAAAGAAAAATATCCGAAAATCAAGCTGAGAATTAATACAAACGGACTTTCGGATTTAATAAACGAAAAACCGACTGCAAAGGAAATCTGCGAGAATATTGATGTTATTTCCGTATCTCTCAATGAGCCGGATTCGGTTCAGTATGATAAAATAACAAGAAATATTTTCCCGGGCAAAGCCTTTGCTGCAATGCTCAAATTCACAAAAGAATGTGTCAATCAGGGAAACGAGGTCAGAATGACCGTCGTTGATGTAATCGGGGAAGAGAATATAGAAAAATCGCGCAAAATCTGCGAAGAAATCGGAGCAAAGTTTATTCTCCGTTCTTATGCGAGGGGAAGATAAACGTAAATGCACACAGAGGGAAGTCAGACCCTCTGTGTGCATTTTCTTTTGCTTTGCTCACCGTTCCGCAAATCAACGATTTACCGGTGTTTATATCAGCTAAAAACCACAACTAAAAACTAACAACAAATAACTAACAACTAACAACTAATTTTTAACATTTCCTATTGACAAAGTAGGAAATAAAGTATATATTATATGCGAAAAACCTATAATGTTTATAGGAAATAAAAAAACATATTGAAAAGAAGGTTTGAAAAATGAAGACGGTTTATGTTGATAATGCGGCAACAACAAGGCTTTCCGACGCGGCTATGAAAGCTACGATGCCGTTTATGCAGGATATATACGGAAATCCTTCTTCGCTTCATCACATCGGTCAGGAAGCAAAGGAATATCTTGAGGATGCAAGAGAGCGCGTTGCAAAATGCCTCGGCGCACTTCCGAGTGAAATCTATTTCACCTCGGGCGGAAGCGAAGCGGATAACCAGGCAATCCTAACAGCCGCTTATAACGGCGAAAAAAAGGGCAAAAAGCATATTATTTCTTCAAAATTTGAGCATCACGCAGTTCTTCACACTCTTGAAAAACTTAAAAGAGAAGGTTTTGAAATAACCCTTCTTGATGTTTACAGTGAAGGAATAGTCAGTGCAGAGGATTTGAAAAATGCAATCAGAGAGGATACGGCGCTTGTTACCATTATGACTGCAAACAACGAGGTAGGAACTCTTCAGCCGATTAAAGAGCTTGGCGAAATCTGCAAGGAAAAGGGCGTAATATTCCATACGGACGCAGTTCAGGCTGTCGGTCATATTAGGGTTGATGTTAAGGATATGAATGTTGATATGCTTTCGGTTTCCGCTCATAAGTTCCATGGTCCTAAAGGCATTGGCGTTCTTTATTGCAGAAAGGGAATTATCCTTCAAAATCTAATCAACGGCGGCGCACAGGAAAGAAATAAGAGAGCCGGAACGGAAAACCTTCCTGCAATTATGGGTATGGCTGCCGCAATGGAAGAGGCGAACGCAAAGCTTGATGAAAACGCAAAGTATATCAGCGCTCTTCGCGATAAGCTGATTGAAGGCGTTAAAGATATTGAAAGAAGCAGAATTAACGGCGACCTTGAAAAAAGGCTCCCCGGAACTGTTAATATGTGTTTTGAAGGCATTGAGGGCGAAAGTCTGCTGCTCCTTCTTGACCAGGCAGGAATCTGCGCTTCCTCGGGTTCAGCCTGCACAAGCGGTTCGCTCGACCCGTCGCACGTTCTTCTTTCAATGGGTATTCCCGTTGAGGTTGCTCACGGTTCGCTGAGAATTTCACTCAGCGAATACAATACAGAGGAAGAAATTAACCATATTATTGAAACAATACACAAAGTCGTAGTTTATCTGCGTTCTATTTCTCCCGTATGGGAAAAAATTCTGAAAGGCGAGGTTATTGAATAATGGCACTTTATTCTGATAAGGTAATGGATCACTTTACAAATCCGAGAAATGTTGGTAAAATAGACGATGCCGACGGAGTTGGCGAGGTTGGCAACGCAAGATGCGGAGATATTATGAAAATATATCTCAAGGTTGACGACAACGGGATTATAACCGATGTTAAGTTCAACACCTTTGGCTGCGCGTCAGCTATTGCCTCAAGCTCCATGGCAACCTGCCTTATTAAAGGCAAGCCTGTCAGCGAGGCGCTCGAGCTTACAAACAAAGCTGTTGTTGAAGCACTTGAGGGACTTCCGGCAGTTAAGGTTCACTGCTCAGTTCTTGCAGAGGAGGCAATCAAGGCTGCTGTTAAGGACTACTACGACAGAAACGGCATTGAGTATGACCCCGAGCAGTTTAAGGAAAAACACATTCACGAGGACTAATTATGGCTTTAAAAGACGTTCAGCAGGAAATACTCAGGCTGAAAAAGGAAAATGATATTTGTATTCTTGCGCATTGCTATCAGTCTCCCGAAATCCTTGAGGTTGCCGACTATACGGGCGACAGCTTCGGACTTGCAGTTGAAGCGGCAAAGGTTGAGAATAAAACCGTTATTATGTGCGGAGTTCGTTTTATGGCTGAAACCGTTAAGATTTTATCTCCCGAAAAGACGGTTATTCTCTCAAATGCAGACGCAGGCTGCCCGATGGCTGAAATGATGGATAAGGATGTTATCAGCGAGGTTAAAAAGCAGTATCCCGATTACACAGTTGTTGCATATGTTAATACAACGAGTGAGCTTAAAACTGTTTGTGATGTTTGCGTAACCTCATCATGCGCACTGAAAATCTGTAAAAAACTTTATACTGACAAAATTCTTTTCATTCCCGACAGAAATCTTGGCGAATGGATTGCAAAGCAGCTTCCCGAAAAGGAATTCAAGCTTCTGTCAGGCGGATGCCCGACCCATGCAAAAATCGGCAGCGAGGCAGTTGTTGCAGCAAAGAAAAAGCATCCAAACGCTTTGTTTCTTGTTCATCCCGAATGCGTTGCAGAGGTTGTTGAACTTGCCGACTACGTAGGCTCAACAACGGGCATAATGGATTTTGCAAGAAAGAGCGAAGCTAAGGAATTTATTATCGGAACGGAAAACAGCATTGTAACTCATCTTCAGCTTGAATGTCCTGATAAGCGCTTTTATCCGCTTTCAAAGAATTTGATATGCAGCAATATGAAGGCAACAACGCTTGTTGATGTTTTAAACTGCTGTAAAGGAACAGGCGGAGAGATTATAGAACTTGATGAAGAAACAAGACTCGGTGCAAAACGCTGCATCGACAAAATGATTGAGCTTGGTTAAATGAAAAAAGCAATAATTGCAATGAGCGGCGGAGTTGATTCAAGTGTCGCCGCTTATTTTATGAAAAAAGAGGGCTATGATTGCATAGGCGCAACAATGAAGCTCTATGATAACGAGAATATCGGAATAAGCAGCGAAAAAACGTGCTGCTCGCTCAGCGATATTGAGGATGCAAGAAGCGTTGCAAGAAGGCTTGATATGCCTTATTACGTTTTCAATTTCAAGGATGAATTTGAAGAAAAGGTTATCAAAAAATTTATTAAAACATATGAAGCCGGCGCTACGCCAAACCCCTGCATTGACTGCAACAGGTATCTTAAATTTGAAAAGCTTATGCAGAGAATGTATGAGCTTGGTTTTAACTGCGTTGTAACGGGTCATTATGCCGATATTGAAGAGAAAAACGGCAGATATTATCTTAAAAAAGGTAAAGACCTGTCAAAGGACCAAAGCTATGTTCTTTATTCCTTAACGCAGGAACAGCTTTCCCACACCGTTTTTCCTCTTGGCAGATATTCAAAAGAAGAAATCAGAAGTATTGCGGAGGAACAGGGCTTCTTAAATGCAAGAAAACATGATTCGCAGGATATATGCTTTGTTCCCGACGGCAACTATGCCGCATTTATAGAAAATCATCTGGGAAAGAAGTATCCTCAGGGTGATTTCGTTGACTTAAACGGCAACGTTCTCGGCAGGCATAAGGGAATTATTAAATACACAATCGGTCAGCGAAAAGGGCTTAATATTGCTATTGGTAAACCCGTTTATGTCTTAAAAAAAGATATTGAAAAGAATCAGGTTGTTCTCGGCTCAAACGACGAGCTTTTCAGCAGACGGCTTGAAGCTGAGGATTTTAACTGGATATATGAAAAGCCACAGGGGATAATCAGCTGCTCTGCAAAAACAAGATATAATATGAAGGAACAGCCTTGTTCGGTTTGGATTGAAGGAAACAGGGTTGTTGTTGAGTTTGATTCACCCCAGAGGGCGATAACCTCGGGGCAGGCGGTTGTTCTTTATGACGGCGATTATGTTATCGGCGGCGGTACGATAATCTGAAATAATTCTTTCGCAAATCTTAATAATTGATAAATTTTTTAAAATTTTCGGTAATACTATTGATTTTTGCAATTCTTTCTGTTATAGTGATAGGTGCAAAGAATGGAGGTTATCGTATGCTTAAGTATTACAGCGAACCAGTTGTTGAAATCCGTAAATATAGTATAGCCGAAGATGTAAGCACAGACCCGTCAAATCCGGATCAGGATAAAAACCTTCACGATGATGATGAATATGACTATTTCGGTTGATTATTCGGCAGAATTGTAATATGAAATTAAGACTTGTTATAAACAGGTCTTTTTTTTATGATTTTATTAAAAAAATTAGTTCGTTTGTTATTTTTATGTAATTTTTTGAAATAAAGTATTTATTTTATATTATTAATCTGTTATAATGATTTCAATTGGCATTAAAAATCTGACAATTCTGAAAGGGAAGGTGGAAAATTGAAATATATTAAATGCATAATATGCATTTTGCTTGTATGTTTTCTTTTCAGTGCTTGTAATTTCAAAATTTCATCTTCAATTAACGATTTAATTTCTCCGATTTCGCCGATAGGTGATAACGCAGACGTTAAATTTGCTCTTGATGAATTTGCAAAAAACGGCTACTCGCTGAAAACTCCTGCAAACGGAAGGCATATAACCTCGTATACCTTCTATGATATTGATAACGATAAGGAGCAGGAAGCAATTGCTTTTTATGAACCTGGCGATAATCTCGGAACAATTGAAATGTCTGTTATCAAAAGGGTTGATGATAAATGGCAGGTTGTTGAAAATATAAAGGGCGAGGGTCAGGATATTTATTCGCTTGACTTTGTTGATATAAACGGCGCAAAAAGAAAAGAGCTGATTGTTTGCTGGGACGTTATAAGCAACTCAACAAGCCACGAAATGTGCGTTTATGAAATTGGCAAAAAGAAAGATAAAATATCGCTCTCGCAAATAGGCGAAAGCATTTCGGTCAACAACTATATTGCCGTTGATATGAATAACGATAATTTGAACGAGCTTTTAGTTTTCAAAGTTGGTTCGGGAAGCTCATCATATGCCGGTGCGGAGCTTTATTCCTTTAAAGATGATAATATCAGGGTTCTCGGCGAAACAAAGCTTGATTCGCATATCAGTTCATATACGGAGCTTAAAACCGAGGTTATTGATAACGATTACAGGGTTTATGCCGACGCAGTTTCTTCAAGCGGTTCATCTATGCTGACAGAGCTTATTTACTGGTCTGATACCTACGGAACAATTATTTCTCCGTTTTACAGCTATTCAAGCAATCGAACAAGCGATACCTCGCGAAACGCAATGATTTCAAGCAGGGACATCAATTCCGACGGAAAAATCGAAATTCCGAATGATAAAAAGCTTTCCTCACTGCCAAAGCAGATTTCCTGCATAAACTGGAAGGTATACAAAAACACCGTTCTTATTCATACGGATTATACCTTATGTGCGCTCGGAGACGGATATACTTTAATTATTCCTGATAAGTATATTGAAAAAATTAAGGTTTCATATGATGAAAAAACAAGAGCAATGAGCGTTTCATCCAAGAACAGTAAAAAAGAAGCCTTCGTCATTCTTCCTGTTTTGAAGGCAACATATAATGAAAACGATTATAAGGGCTACACAAAGGTTCTTGATAATTCGGGATATATTTATCTGGCTAAGGTCGGAAACAATCCCGATGTTAAAATAACTGTTGAAAATCTGAAAGAATATATAAAATCGATTTGAGGAGTAAAAATATGAAAAAAGTATTAGTTGCAGAAGATGAAGAATCAATCCGCGAGTTTATAGTTATTAATCTGACACGCAGCGGCTATACTGTTGAGCAGGCACAAAACGGAATTGCAGCGCTATACAAATTCCATGAGGATGAGGATAGTTTTGACGTTGCCATTCTTGATATAATGATGCCCGAGCTTGACGGACTTTCTGTTTGCAAGGAGCTAAGAAAATGCTCTTCCGACCTCGGAATTATAATGCTCAGTGCCAAAACTCAGGAAATGGATAAGGTAACAGGGCTTCTTTTCGGTGCGGACGACTATGTAACGAAGCCGTTTTCTCCCTCGGAGCTTATGGCAAGGGTTGACGCCGTTTACAGAAGAGTTGAAATGACCCGAGGCTTCAGGAAAAATGACACAACGGGCGACAGCATTGTTCTTGATGAATTTGAGCTTAATTTAAGAAACCGAACACTGTCAAAATCAAAGAATTTAATTGAGCTTACTCAGGTTGAATTTCAGATAATTGAATACTTCTTCAGAAACCCGAACGCTGCTCTTTCAAGAACCGATATTCTTCAGCAGGTATGGGGCGAAAACTATTTCGGCGACGAAAAAATAGTTGATGTTAATATAAGAAGACTCAGGATGAAGATAGAGGATAACCCTTCAAGTCCGAAACGCCTTGTAACAATATGGGGGCTCGGATATAAGTGGATAACAGGAAACGAATAAAACAAACGGAAATAATAGCTGATGAACGAATTTATTAAAACTGTAACCGAGAAGGTTAAAAGCATTAAAATAGACGGAATAACTAAAAGATGGCTGATTAATATTATTGGCGTTATTGCTGTTCTCTTTTTAATTGCTTTCATTTTTTCATCGGTTGCCGTTAAGAATTATTACTACCACAGCGTTGAAAATATTGTCAGCGCCGGTGCCTCGGATTCTGCAGTCAGCTATTTCAAAAACAACATCGAAAACGGAAACTCGCTTGAAGAATCTGCCGCTGAATTTGTTGATTCATATAATCTGAAAAATGCAACAACTATCTGGATTATAGACGATAAGGGCAAAGTAATTCTCTCGTCAAGCGGATTTTCGGTGGCTAATCAGGAAATGCCCGATTTTGAAGAGGCAATGAAGAATGAAAGCGGCAGCGCAAAATATATCGGGAAAATCAACAAGGGCGAAAAAATAATGGCGCTGACAAAAGCCATTAAAGATAAAAACGGCGCCGACATAGGCGCAATAAGAGTTATGAGCAATATTGATGAGGTTGACGACCAGATATCAACAATCCGTTTTTTGATATTCGGAATGCTACTCTTTGTTATGGCGATAATTGTTTTTTCAAATCTTTTCTTTATCCGTTCAATTATTATTCCTGTTTCAGAGATAAACAAGGCAACAAAGCTTATTGCAGCGGGCAACCTTGATGTAAGAATTGAAAAGCAGTATAACGATGAAATCGGCGACCTTGCAGACAGCATTAATTCAATGGCAACAGATATTGCTGCCGCCGATAAAATGAAAAACGATTTTATTTCAACAATATCCCATGAGCTTCGCACTCCGCTAACCTCAATTAAAGGCTGGGGCGAAACTCTGACTCTCGGCAATCAGGATAATGTTGATGAATTAACGAAAAAAGGCTTGCAGGTTATTGTATCCGAAGCAGGAAGGCTTGAGGGCTTTGTTGAAGAGCTTCTTGATTTCTCAAGACTGCAGAGCGGAAGAATGAATCTGAGGCTTGCTAAATGCGATATTTTAGCCGAGCTTGAAGAAACGCTCTTTACCTTCCGTGAAAGGGCTGTTCGCGAGGGCTATGAGGTTAAATACAGTATTCCGGAACAGCCGTCAATTGCAAATGCGGATGCAAACAGGCTCAAGCAGGTTTTTATGAATATTCTTGATAACGCACTCAAGTATTCAAGACCGGGAAGCAAAATTCTTGTAAAGGCGGATTTTGTTAAGAGAGAGAATAAGCCCTGCGTAAGAATTGCAATTGCAGACCAGGGCTGCGGCATTTCCGCCGAGGACCTTCCGCATGTTAAGGAAAAGTTTTATAAGGCAAATGTCAGCGTTCGCGGCTCGGGAATAGGTCTTGCTGTTACAAATGAGATTGTTACTCTTCACGGAGGAACACTTGATATAGACAGCGAGGTAGGAACGGGAACACTTGTCACGATTATTCTTCCTCTTGATGAGGAAAATTCATAAGTTTGAAAGGCAGAATTATGTCTGAGAAGAAACATAAAACCTCAGTAGGCGGTCAGGCGCTTATCGAGGGAATAATGATGCAGGGGCCAAAGGGTATGGCTACCGCTGTTCGCAAACCCGACGGCGATATATTAACCAAATACCACGAGGTTAAGCGTCTTAGAGATAAAAATAAGTTCTTCGGTATTCCGATTATCAGGGGAATTGTTGCTTTCATTGAGTCAATGATAAGCGGCTATAAAATGCTGATGTATTCGGCAGAGGTGTCGGGTATGGAGGAAATCGAAGAAGCGGAAATGAGTAAGTTTGAAAAATGGCTGAACGATAAGCTCGGCGACAAGCTTATGAATATCATTATGGGAATTGCAACCGTTCTCGGCTTTGCGCTCGCATTTCTTATATTCTTTTATCTTCCTGTTTTTATTTTCAACAGAATAAATGCCCTTGCAAATAATTCGCTGACCTCATGGCAGGGTACATTTGAGGGGATTCTTAAGATAATCATTTTTGTAATATATATGATTGCCGTTTCTCAGATGAAGGATATAAAAAGGGTTTTCAAATACCATGGTGCTGAGCATAAATCCATCTGTTGCTATGAATCGGGTCTTGAATTAACGGTTGAAAATGTTAAAAAATGCTCGCGTTTTCATCCGAGATGCGGAACCTCGTTTATGTTTGTTATGCTCATACTCAGCATATTCGTTATAACGATTCTTTCTCTTTTTGTTCCCGAAACACTCAAACAGAACACTGTTTTGTGGACAGTTATCAAGCTTCCGATGATTCCGATTATTATGGGAATAGGCTATGAATTTATCAGATATGCCGGAAGGCACGATAATTTCCTCGTTAAAATTCTTTCAGCTCCGGGCTTATGGATGCAGAGAATAACAACAAAAGAGCCCGAGGACGATATAATTGAATGCGGAATTGAAGCAATCAAAGCTGTTTTAACCGACAATCCCGAGGATGACGAAATAAAGTGATGAATTTAAAAAAAGCTCTTGATTTTTGCACATATTATCTAAGAGATAAAAATATAGACGAGGCTGATTTCAAATCTTTATGCCTTGTTTGTTATGTTGCAAAGATAAAAAACAGCGAGTTTTATTTGAATCAGAGCAGGGAAATTGATGCAAATGCGCTTGAGTCTTTACTTTTAAGACTTGAAAACGGCGAGCCGCTTCAATACATTATCGGTAAATGGGATTTCTATGAAAGCGAGTTTTATGTCGGTAAGGGCGTTTTAATTCCGAGACCTGAAACTGAAGAGCTTGTTGAACTTGCCGTAAGCTATGCAAAGAAGATAAACGAGCCTGTTATTTATGATTTGTGTTCGGGCAGCGGCTGCATAGGAATCAGCATTGCAAAAAAAATAACCGACTCAAAAGTTTTTTGCATTGAGAAGAGTGAAGAAGCATTTGAATATCTGAAAAAGAATGCAAACGGCGTTAAAAATGTAACAACAATTCTTGCCGATATAAATGATGATATTGATTTGCCGATGGCGGATATTATCGTTTCCAACCCCCCGTATATAAAAAGCAAGGATATTAAAGGACTGCAAAGAGAACTGTCCTTTGAACCTGAATTGGCGCTGGACGGCGGAAGCGACGGGCTTGATTTTTACAGAATTATCAGTGAGAAATATACCTCAAAACTAAAAAATGACGGCGTATTTCTTTTTGAAATCGGAAACGAACAGGGCGAGGATATAAAAAAACTCTTTAAGAATGCTGATATTTTAAAAGATATTTACGGCAATGACAGAATTGCCGAGATAATAAAGGAATAGATTATATGTTTTCATTATTCAGATTATTAAGAAACGGCGACACAACGGGCGCAATACTCTTTGTTCTTTCGGGTTGCTTTGTTGTTTTTGTTTGCTCTCCGATTCACGAGCTTGCACACGGATGGGTTGCATATAAGCTTGGAGATAAAACCGCAAAGAACGAAGGCAGACTTACCTTCAATCCGATTAAGCATATCGACCCTATTGGAATGATTATGATTTTGCTTTTCGGTTTCGGATTTGCTAAGCCCGTTCCGGTTAGTATGCGAAATCTAAAAAATCCTAAAAGGGATATGGCTCTTGTTGCAATAGCTGGACCTGCGGCAAATATCATTCTTGCATATATCAGTGCGTTTATGTATTACCTTGCAATATTTGTTTTGAAGGGAAGTGTTGCAGGGGCTTTAATCAGTTTGTTTTTTTACTATTCAGCCTATATAAATATTGCGCTTGCGGCGTTTAACCTCATTCCTTTGCCGCCGCTCGATGGCTCAAAAGTTCTTGCCGCATTCCTTCCGAACAAAGTGTATTATAAATATATGAGCTTTGAAAGATATGCAATGATTGCTCTGCTTGTTCTTATTGCAACGGGAGCGCTTGACAAAATTCTTGAAGTTATTACAGGATTTTTATTGAAAATAGTTTTTGTACTCGGATGATTTATGGAAAATTTAACTTATAAAATTGAGGTGTTTGAAGGTCCAATGGACTTGCTTCTTCATCTTATCAGTAAACACAAACTGAATATAAACGATATTCCGATTGCCCAGCTTGTGGACCAGTATCTCGACTATGTTAAAAAGATGGAAGAGGAAAATTTTGAAATTGCAGGCGATTTTCTTGAAATGGCTGCAAGGCTTATTTATCTGAAAACCGTTTCTCTTCTGCCGCGACACGAGGAAGCCGAAACACTGAAAAGAGAGTTGACGGGCGAGCTTATCGAATACCGCGACTGCAAGCTGATGGCTCAGAAGCTTGCAAACAGAACAGAGGGCTTTAACCGCTATGTTCGCGAAGCGCAGGGCGGTTGGGTTAATTATGACTACGAACGCTTTCACGAGGGCGAGGAGCTGTTAAACGCATACATAAACGCAGCAGGAAAGGCTCAGCGAAGGCTTCCGCCGCCGATTGATTCCTTTAAGGTTATTGTTGCAAAACGCTTTGTTAATGTTGCAACAAAGGTAAGAACGGTTATGCGTAAGCTATGGAGCGGCAAAAAGGTTAAATTTTTATCTCTTTTTGAGGGCGCGCAGTCTAAAAGCGACCTTGTTGCAACCTTTCTTGCGGTTCTTGAGCTTGCAAAAACAAAGAAGATAACTATCGACGGAGATATGAAAAATCCGGGCGTTCAGATGATAAAAGATTCAGGCGAGGTGAGCGAGGATGAATAAAACAGATAACATTATTGCAAAGCTTGAAGCAATGCTTTTTGCATCGGGCGATGCGATTGAAGCGTCAAAGCTTGCCGAGGTTCTTGATATTGATATTGAAACCGTTGTTAAAATGCTCGGCCATCTCGGCGGAATGTATGATGAAAGAGAATCGGGTCTGATGCTGATTCAGATTGATAATAAATATCAGCTCTGCACCCGTGAAGCTCATAGTGAAGAGGTTAGAAAGCTTCTTGAAA
This sequence comes from Eubacterium sp., assembly GCA_017476375.1. Classification (GTDB taxonomy): domain Bacteria; phylum Bacillota; class Clostridia; order Oscillospirales; family Acutalibacteraceae; genus Eubacterium_R. The sequence goes on along the minus strand of JAFUZY010000008.1, from coordinate 3,509 downwards.
TCAAGAAAAACACGCCACTCAGTAATGCTGCGTTCGAGGTTCTTGCAATAATTGCATATAACAAAACCGTAACCCGTGCATTTATTGAGCAGATAAGGGGAGTTGACTGCTCGGGTCCGATTTCCTCGCTTGTTCAGAAGGGTCTGATTGAGGAAAAGGGCAGACTTGATTTACCCGGCAGACCCCTTGTTTACGGAACTACCGACAGGTTTTTGAGATGCTTCTCTCTTAATTCTCTTGAGGATTTGCCCGAGCTTCCGAAAACCGAAGAGGTTGAAGGAATTGCCAAGGATGAATCCCAGACCTCGTTGTTTGATAACGGCGAGGAAAAGGCAGAGAGCAAGCCTGCAAATGAAAACGAAAGCGAAACAGGGGAGGAATAAATGAAGGTATTTTTAATAATACTTGCCGTTTTGCTTGTTATTAATTTCATCATCCTTTCTCTTTCCGCTGAACTGACGATTGTTTTCGATAACGGATGGCACACGAAAATACGAGTTCTTTTTATTGAAAAAGATATTGAGCTTTCAAAAATTCTTTCCTTTATTCTTTTTCCTGAAAAAGCTGCTCAAAGCGCAAAAGAAGAACGGGAAAATGAAAAGGCGGATATATTCGAAGATAAATCTGAAGAACCGCCGAAGGATATTGCTCAGCAAGTTCCAAAGGAAAAGGTTGAAGAAAATCAGAGCGATGCTGATAAAAAAGCAAAACCGCAAAAAAAGAATTATATTCAGAAGATTATTGATGAAGACGGCGTTGTCGGCTTGCTTCTTCTGATTTCCAACTTGTTTCAGACGGCAAGCTCGGCTGTAACAATTTTAATTAAAGGTTTGCATATTTACTCATTATATGTTAAAATGATTATCGGAGGCGGTGATGCCGCCGATATTGCTGAAAAATACGGTTCTCTTTGCGGATTCTATTATCCTGTTAAAGGATATATTCTTCATTCAATGAAGGTTGATATGTATGATGATTATATTCAACCCGATTTTATCGCACCGAGAAGCGAATATGAATTTCAGATTATTATGAGCATAAATGTTGCTCTTCTTGTTAAAGTTCTGCTTAAAGCAGGAAAAGTATTCTTAGTTAATCTTATTAGAAATAAATAAAGCGAATGTGAGGTATTTAATATGAAAGAAACTCCGGTTAACAGAATAATGGAAAGCACACTCGAAAAAATGCGCGAGATGGTTGATGTTTCAACAATTATCGGCGAGCCTATGACAACCGGCGATACAACTCTTATCCCCGTTTCAAAGGTTTCATATGGTTTTACATCCGGCGGAACAGACCTTCCCTCAAAACAGGGTAACGAGCTATTCGGCGGAGCAGGCGGCGGAGGAATTTCAATAACGCCAGTTGCTTTCATAGTTATTCAAAACGGCAAAGTAAGAATGATGCAGATTAATAACTACACTTCATCTGCAGACCGCGCAATCGCTATGATTCCTGAGCTTGTTGATAAACTCACCGAACTTCTCAGCGCTAAGAAGGAAGAAGAGCCGATAGAAGAAAAAGCAGAATAATTCTTAATTTATAATCGCTCGCATATTATTATGCGGGTGATTTTTTTGTTTAAAAGGCTCTGTTTAATACTTTGTTTTGCTTTGGCATTTCCGAATGTTGCATATGCTGAAGGTTATGAATTAAGCGCTTCAAGCGCCATAATTATGGACGCGCATACAAATACAGTCTTTTTTGAAAAGAACTCAGATATAAAAAGAGCCGTAGCCTCAACAACAAAGGTTATGACCTGCCTTCTTGCTGTTGAAAGCAAAGAGCTTGAAAAAACTGTTGAAATAACGGATGAGATGCTCGTCGGTTGCGAAGGCTCGTTGATTTATCTGAAAGCAGGAGACAGAATAACGCTTTATGATTTGGTCTGCGGTGCAATGATTGCCTCGGGTAACGACGCTGCAAACGCCATTGCTTATTACCTTGCAGGAAACCAACAGAATTTTGCTATTATGATGAACAACAGAGCAAAAGCAATCGGAATGAAATCAACTAAATTCGTAACCCCGTCGGGACTTGATAAGGGCAACAACCATTCAACCGCGTTTGATATTGCTCTTCTCGCAAGTGAAGCGGCAATGAACGATGTTTTAATGAAAATCGCTTCCATGAAATCAGCCGATATAACAATCAGCGGAAAGAGACAAACGGTTTATAATCATAACAAGCTTCTGTCCGTATCTGAAAACTTTATCGGATTGAAAACGGGATTTACCAAAAAGGCAGGCAGATGCCTTTTGAGCGTTTATCAATATAAAGGCAGTTTAATTGTTTGCGTTACTCTCGGTGCGCCAAATGACTGGCAAGACCATAAAAGACTTGTAAATTACTCAAAAAAGTGTTATAAAGATATAAACCAAAATAAAAGACTAAAGATTAATACGGTCGGCGGAATGAAAAGTCTGCTTAGCTGCGGATATTCATATTCGCTTAAAGCTGTTGGTAAAACAACTGTTAAAGAATACTATTATCCCTTTGTTTATGCTCCCGTCAGAACAGGAGATGTTATCGGCAGAGCGGATATTTATATTAATCAAAGATATGTTAAAAGCATTGATATAACTGCAAAAGAGGATATTAAAGATGGCTAATAATGATGTTAGGCTCCAGAAATTTATGGCGGAGCAGGGCGTTGCTTCAAGAAGAAAATGCGAAGAGCTTATAAAGGCGGGCAAGGTTAAGGTTAACGGGCATATTGCCGAAATCGGTATGAAAATCAATCCGAGAAAAGACCTTGTAACCGTCGGCAAGCAGAAGCTCACAAATGTTAAAAACAGAAAAATGATTTATATCATGCTTCATAAACCAAGGGGTTATGTTACAACCGTTTCCGATGAGCAGGACAGAAAAACAGTTATGGATCTCGTATCCGATATAGATGAGCGAATCTATCCTGTCGGCAGACTTGATAAGGATAGCGAGGGGCTGCTTATTTTAACGAACGACGGCTCATTTACCAATGCGATGACCCATCCTTCTCATAATTATGCAAAGGTTTATCGAGTAACAGTTCGTCCGAAGGTTACTGATGAAATGCTTTATAACCTTAGAAACGGTGTTGAAATAGACGGCAGAAAAACCGCACCTTGCGAGATAACTGTTTTAACAACCGAGGAAAACCGTGTTGTTCTTGAAATCATCCTCAAAGAGGGAAGAAACAGGCAAATCAGAAAGATGTGCGAATCCCAGGGGCTTGAGGTTGCAAGGCTCAAAAGGACTGCAATCGGCTCATTAAAACTCGGAATGCTTCCTCAGGGAAAATACAGGGAGCTTTCCGAACAGGAGATTAAAAGACTTCTTCGCTCAGCAGGACACAATGAATAATGCAAAATGCAAAGTGCAAAATGCAAAATGAAAAGTCCAAAATAAAGGGGCTGTCTCACGAAAAAAGTGAGGCAGCCAAATATTTTTGTGCAAAAAAATACAGAGTGATATGGACACCACTCTGTAAATGGTGTATGATGTACATAACAAAAAAACATTACAAC
>JAFUZY010000063.1 GCA_017476375.1 Eubacterium sp. | reverse complement strand
GGTCAGGAATAAAACAAAAGAAAGCCTTGAAACGTAGTGTTTGCAAGGCTTTCTTGGTACGCTGGAAGGGACTCGAACCCCCGACCTACTGGTTCGTAGCCAGTCACTCTATCCAACTGAGCTACCAGCGCAAATTAGCATAATTAAGTTTTGTTAACAATTTCGCAGCAAAGCGACCTTGTGTTTCGTAGCCAGACACTCTATCCAACTGAGCTACCGGCGCATACGCTATTGCGCCTAAATAATATAACACATATAAAATAAAAATGCAAGAAAAAATTTTCCTGCATTTTCATTTGTTATTATTAATCTTCGTCGTCCGTGATTATTTCAACCTCTGACTCATCGTTTATAATTGTGAAAACAGCCTTTAAAGAGGTGTCGCTTGTTATGGTGAATTTGTATTCCTCTTTTGTTGAAACTCTGGTGCTGCCCTGATACCATCCGTCGAAATCATATCCGTCGTCGGGTCTTGCGATAACCGAAACGCTGTCGCCGAGATTATATGTGCCTTCGCCTTCAACCTCACCGCCGTCGTTACACGAAAGGCTGACGGTGAATTTTATAGCTTCCGTGGTTGTTGTGGTTGTTGTAGTGGTTGTGGTTGTTGGCTCGGTTGTTTGCTCGGTTGTTGTTTCCTTCGTTGTTGACTGGCTTGTTGAAACCTGAGTGAGTGAAGAGGTTTCGTTGTTTTTGTTTTTTGCATGAACAACTGCAAATATTGTTCCTGCAACAACGGCAACAAGAACAACACAGAGAACAACAATTATAATCGTGTTCTGTTTCTTCTTTTTCTCGTCCTCATCATTGTTTTTTGCAATACTGCCGTCAGCAGATTTTCCCTGAGCAGAAAAAACCTGAGTTTTTTCATTATCGTTGGGGCTGCTTTCTTCTTCATCATAAAGTGGTGAACCGCAATTCTGGCATATATAAAGATTGTCGTCGTTTTCCGAGCCGCAGTTTTTACATCTCATATCTTAAACCTCCTTTTTTTCTGATTATATCACATAACTTTATATTCGACAACAATAATTTAATTTTCAAATTTAAACCTTTTGTTAACAATATGTGTTTTAGTATTGACTTTTTTGTGAATTTATAATAAATTTTATATGTAGTGTTTTCACTTATTGAAACTATTGATTGTGAAAGGGGAACCCCACGATGAAGAAAACAATTAAAAGAATCCTTTGCATTGCTCTTGTAGCAGCTCTTGTTATGTCTTTTGCAGGATGTGCAAAAATCAACTACATAACCAACGGAACTATCAAGGCAATCAACGAGGTTAAGTCGGGCGATTGGAAAAACGGCGGAGCCGAAGCAGGTGCTGAGGACGAAGGTTCTTCAGAAGATAAAATCGTTATTGATGAGCTTACTCCCGGAACATATGGCGGAATTGAATTCAACTCACTTGATGACGTTGCTAAGTTCTATAAAGAAGCATATGACTATACAAAATCATTAACGGCTGAATATATTGACGATCAGGGTAATACCCAAACATTCTATAAACTCCTCGGCGATGAGAAGATGAATATCGGCGCAGTTATTATTGACGGTTCTGAGAATGCAATCGTTAACAAACTCGTTCCGACTATTGTTGACAGCTTGTTTAAGCCCAACACATACGGTCTTCCTCCTTGCTACAACAGGAATCCCGATCTCGACCATAATCATGACGATGAGCATAAAAAGGCTGATCATGAATTCCAAACAACGGAGTTCGCAGCAGAAGATATTCTTGCAGCAAATGTTGTTGAAAACAGCGACGGAACAATAACCTTAACAATTCAGCCCAAGGCTGCTGAAATGAGCACAAGAGGCGATGACTCTCAGGGTAAATTCTTTGAGGTTCTCGGCGATATCAGCGGAGTTGTTGGCGATATCAAGCAGGTTTCGTTTACAGAGGGAACTGCAACCGATAATGTTAAGGTAACATACAAAGGCGGAACAGGCGTTATAACTGTTGACCCCAAAACTAAGGAAATCACCGCCGCAACATACACAATGGAAACCGAGGTTAAGGTTAACCACGCTTCTATCGCAGTTCTTAAGGATAAGAGTGCAACCCTTACTATTTCCTATGTTAACACATATCCTGCAACTGACGAATATCTTAAATCATCAAAAGGTATAACAAGAAAATAATTAAGCTTGCAGCAGCAAATATTCCCTCAGGGCAAATGCTCTGAGGGATTTTTTTATTGCTAAATGGAAATATATATAGTATAATTAAAAAGTAAATTATTATTAAGGAGCTTTCATTATGAGTGATAAAATTCCTAATATGGATTATGATGCAGATGAGGTTATCGAAAACTTCAAGGCAAAATTCAAGTGGCCGAACAGCGGTGATGTTGAGGTTGTTGTCAAACCAAAGAAACTCGGGCTTAAGCTTCTTGTTTCATTTTTGATAACTCTTGTTATCAGCGGTGCGGTTTATTATATTATGTATCCCGCTCTCAATTTCAAATCCTCTGATTTATACACCTTTGTTATTGCGATAATTGCAATCTTCTTTTTCAGCTTTTCGATTCTTATCGGAGCAAGAAAAAAGGTTGAGGCAAGGGAATATGCAAAGAAGAAATCCGTTATCCCCGTTGTTATAGCCCTTGTTATAATTCTTGTTATGGCAGTTGGTTATCTCTGTGGCGCAACAATCTTCAGAGCTAAGTCATACAGCAAGCTGATGGAGGTTTCAAACAGCAATTTTTCAGAAGATTTTGAAAATATCAACTATGATGAGGTGCCCCGACTTGACCGTCAGACTGCAAAAGTTCTTGCCGACCAGCAGCTCGGATATCTTGATGAATACAAGAGCCAGTATGTTGTAACAAATGAATCAACCCAGATTAACTATAAGGGTAAGCCTGTTCGCGTTGCATATTTGCAATATGCCGATGTTTTCAAGTGGTTCAACAACACAAAAAACGGTCTGCCTGCATATATGCTTATTGACCTTGTGAGCCAGAAGGTTCAGGTTGTTAACTGCGTTGAAAAATTCGGTGAGGGAATAAAGTATTCGCCGACCGAGCTGTTCAACGAAAAGCTTCTTCGTCATCTTCGTTTTCAGTATCCTTTCGCAATTATGGATAATCCAAATTTTGAAATTGACGACAATGCTCATCCCTATTGGATAACTCCCGTTCTTGATAAAACAATCGGTCTTTTCGGCGGAACGGATGTTAAGGGCGTTATTATAACCGATGCACTTGATGGCGAAAGTAATTATTACAGCATTGATACTGTTAGAACCGATAAAAATCTCAACTGGATAGACGTTGTTTATAACGAGGATTTAATCATTCAGCAGTATAACTACTACGGAAAGCTTTCAAACGGCTTCTGGAACTCAATCATTTTCCAGAACGACGTTAATATTGCTTCAAGCGGCAGCGGAAACATTGCCCTTGACGATGATGTTTGGGTATATACGGGCGTAACCTCAATTGAATCCGATACCTCGAATTTCGGTTTCATTCTCTGTAACCAGAGGACAAAGGAAACAAGGTATTATAAAAACGGCGGTGCAATGGAATATTCAGCGGTTGAATCCGCCAAAGACGCCGTTCAGAACTACGGATATAACGCAATCTTCCCGATTCTTCTTGATATTGAAAATCAGCCGACCTACTTTATGTCACTCTACGGCGACGGCTATACAATCAAAGGATATGCGCTTGTTAACCTTGAGGATAAAACATTGGTCGGAACAGGCCTTGTTGATGTTCAGAAGAGCGACGTTAAGGCGCTTAACGCAGCGGTTTCAAATTATATTGACGCGCTCAAGGATAAGGGCGTTGTTGATGAGAACGCCAACGCTGATGATTATAAGGTTGAAGAGGACGACAGTGATAAAAAAGAAAGCCCCAAGGCTGACGCTTCCGACTCCGAAACAAAGAGCGTAACGGGTGAAATCAAAGATATAAAAACCTCGGTTAACGACGGAAACACTGTTTATTACCTTAAGATAGAGGATAAGTATTATTATATCAAGGTAACCGATTGTATGGAGGTTCTTCTTATGAAGAAGGGCGATAAGGTAACCGTTACCTTCGCTGATGACAGCGGAGATTTCGTTTTGGCAACGTCGGTTAAAATTAAATAAAAGGCGCTCGTTGCTACCGAGTAATGAGAGAAACGCCATTTCTTTGCCGTTAGGTCTTAGCAGGTAAAGAAATGGCGTATTTTTAGTTCAGTTTTAAAAACTAATTGTCCAACCGGGGACAGTCCCCGGTTGTCCCAAAGGGGACTGCCGCCCTTTTTAGTAAAAATGATAATCATGAGGTAATTATGAAAAAATTTTTAAACTATTTTTCTCTTTTTGAAAAGCTGCTCTGGCTTTTTTCAACAATTATTATATTAGCGTCGTTTTTCCTGTTTTCAAACGACGGAGCCTTATCCCTTGTTGCATCATTAATTGGGGTAACCTCTCTGATTTTTGCCGCAAAAGCAAATCCCGTCGGTCCGCTTCTGATGATTATTTTCAGCATTATTTATGCTGTTATTTCATATTCTTTCAGATACTACGGTGAGATGATAACCTATCTCGGAATGACTCTTCCGATGTCCGTCTTTTCGCTTGCGGCATGGCTGAAAAATCCGTATAAAAACAAAAAAAGCGAGGTTGAGGTAAACTCACTTGGTAAAAAGGAAACAGCGTTTATGTTTCTTTTAACCGCGGCTGTAACCTTTGCGTTTTATTTCATTCTCAAATATTTCAACACGGCAAATCTTCTTTTCAGCACTCTTTCAATTGCAACAAGCTTTGCCGCGGCATACCTGACTTTTAGAAGAAGCGCCTACTATGCTCTTGCATATGCGGCAAACGATGTGATTCTGATTGTTCTCTGGTGCTTTGCAACTGCAGAAAAAACCTCGTATATCTCGGTTGTTATCTGCTTTGTTATCTTTTTGATAAACGATTTATACGGCTTTTTCAACTGGAAAAGAATAAAGCATAAACAAAGAATATAAAAAGTAGGGGCGGGTTTCCACACCCGCCCGAAGTGAATACCGAATATTATTTTGCGGGAGGGTCAGGAGACCCTCCCCTACATTTTTAATCATTTCTTTTTGCTTTGCCGAGTATTAAAACCGAGATGATTAAAAGTATTGGGAAAATGATTGCAAAAAGCAGTCCGAAACGAAGATTGCCCTTGCTGATTTCGCCAACCAAAGTCGGTCCGCTCATACAGCCAAGGTCACCGGCAAGAGCAAGCAGAGCAAAGAGTGCTGTTGAGCCTTTCGGGAAATGCTCGCTTGCAAGGCTGAATGAACCGGGCCACATAACGCCAACCGAAAATCCGCAAAGTCCGCAGCCAATCAGAGCCAAAACAGAATTTTTAACAAGCGCTGCAAGCAGATAGGATAAAACGCAAAGTATTCCGCTGAGCAGCATAACTGTTTTAATATTTATTCTCTTGCTGAGTTTTGAGCTGATAACCCTTGCCGTTCCCATAAGTATTGAAAACATACAGGGTCCTGCAAGGTCGCCGACTGCCTTTGAAACCTTTAATCCATCCTCGGCAAAGGCTGAAGCCCATTGGCTCATTGCCTGTTCGGATGCTCCTGCAGTTATCATTAAAAGAACAAAAAGCCAAAAGATTTTATCTTTAAACAGCTCACTTGCCGTCATTCCTTCGCCGTTTTCGGTCAGGCGGTTTATCGGAACCTTCGTAAACAAAACTGCATTTGCAATCGGAACGATTGACCAGAGTATCGGAAGCCACATCCAGTTTTCCTTGCCTGTAAAATGAATGAAAAGAGTTGAAATCGCAATAACGCCAACGCAGCCCCAACAGTAAAAGGAATGTAAAAGGCTCATTGCCGACGCCTTGTTATCTGTTGGGCAGGCTTCAACAATCGGGCTGATTAAAACCTCGATTATTCCTCCGCCGATTGCATAAAAAACAACCGCTATAATAAGCCCAAAAAATGCGTTTTTCATTATGCTCGGAAGCAGCGCCATTAATATTAATCCGATTGCGGAAAAAATATGAGCAAAAACAATGCATTTTCTGTATCCGATTTTATCAATGAATTTTGAGGATAACCAGTCAACTGTCAACTGAATTAAAAAGTTAAAGGTTATCAAAAGCGTTATTTTTGATAGCGGAATACCCAGAAAATCCCTGAAAATAAGAAAGAGCAGGGGAGCAAGATTATTAACAATCGCCTGAGTTATGTATCCGATATAGCTCGCCCAAATTGTATGTTTAAAATTTAACCTCATCAAATCACCTCGGCTATTATATCAGCAGTTTCTCATAAAAGCAAATAAAAATGAGCCACGGAGTTTGCGTGGCTCGTGGATCGTGGTTCGTGGCTGACCGAACTAATGGGAAGAGGTTGCGTTCACTTTCGCCTGCCGAGGGTGCAGTAAAGAGGGTGCGTCTATTCGTCCGCCATGGGGACACACCTCTACGCAAATCTAACAAAAAGGGTTCGGAAAGGGCGAGGAATGTCCCCGTGTGCTGTTGAGGGAACGACCAAATACAATCGGGTGCGAATGACCCGCCCGAAATTCTTAATTCTTCACTCTTAATTCTTAATTACTTGATAAAGTCTTTGACTTTATCAAGCAGCTGCTCGCCCTGCGTTCTGCCGAGCCGGTAAATGCTTTCAAGCTTTGCCGTGTCCTTTTCAAGGGTGGGGCAGTTGAGGTCTGCAAGCGGCTGAATAACAAACGCTCTGCCTTCTTTTTCCATTTGATGAACATATTCAAGCTGGTCGTTATACATATTGTGTCTGGTTAAAACCGCCTCATTGATTTTCGGATATTTCTTGCCGAAAAGCTTTGTTGTTCTCGGGTTAACGGGCTGTTTAACGAATCCCTTGTGCTGAGTTAAAATAACAACCGCCTTTTCGCATCCGTCCTCAAGCGCTCTTTTAAGAGGTATTGAATCTGCGATTCCGCCGTCGAAGTAAAGCTCGCCGCCGATTTCGCATCCTTTTGTTGCGCCCGGTAGCGCGCAGCTTGCTCTTATTTCCGGACAGCCCCTCGGTCTTAGGGTTTTCGGATAAAAATATTCGGGCTTTCCGGTTTTTGCATTTGTAACAACGCAGCAGTAAACTGCGCCCGATTTTTCAAACTCCTCCTGATTAAGCGGCATAATATCATAGCTCAGCTCTCCGAAAATCCAGTCGTAGTTTAAAAATTCTCCGTTTTTAAGATAATGCTTCAGCCCCATATATCTTTTGTCGTTAATATAATTAATTGTTATATCATGCTGACGGCGAATGCATTTTCCGAGAAATGAGGCGCCGTTGCAGCTTCCTGCAGAAACGCCGATAACATAAGGAAATTCAATTCCGTTTTCCATAAAAACATCAAGAACTCCGCTTGTGTAAACTCCTCTTGAGCCGCCGCCCTCAAGAACTAATCCGCAACTATACATCTCTGTCACTTCCAATTTCATCAAATTTAAACGCCCCTAATTTTTAGGGGCGGTGTTTTGCTTTATTCAGCTTTTTTAGGAGCTGCCTTTTTCTTTGGCGCAGCTTTTTTCTTTGGTGCTTCCTTCTTCTCTTCAGCCTTTTCTTCTTCAATCTCGGCTTCGTCTTCCTTAACCTCAATTATCTCAAGGTCGTTGTCGCATTCAAAGAAATCGTTGTCATCAAAATATTCGGGCTCTTCCTTTGCTGTGAGCTTTTTGATTGCAACAACTGCAGCAGCTGCAAGTCCTGCAATAGCAATAATAGCAAGAATTATTTTAACAATTTTATTAAAGTTCATAATTATACCTCCACTAAATACTAAATACATTATATATTTATTCTCATATAAAGTCAAGTTACAAATAATTAATAGTTGCGAGTTTATTTTAGTGTGGAGAGTGGAGCGCGAAGAGTGGAATTTCGGGTCGCTTCGCTCCGATTAAAAATTGCTGACCGCAGGTCCCAAAATTCGTAATTCGTAATTCGTAACTCGTAATTACAAAAAAATCCTCCGAGAAATCTCGGAGGATGATTTTTGTTATGCGTTGTTAGCCTTCTTTGCAAGATTGCTCTTCTTTCTTGCTGCGCAATTCTTGTGAATAAGGTTTTTGCTTGCTGCCTGGTCAATCTTCTTAACGGCGTCTTTGATGAGCTCGTCTTTATTCTCGGCGCCTGTTTCGATAGCAGCATTAGCCTTCTTTATAGCTGTTTTAAGAGCTGTATTTCTGCTCTTGTTAGCAGCAGCCTTTTTCTGATTAACCTTAATTCTTTTCTTTGCAGATTTGATGTTTGCCATTTTGTTTTCACTCCCTTATGAGTTGATGATTGTTTTTTTATTTAAATAGAGGTTGAACATTTGATTTAATGCCTATGTATATTAACATAACTAAAACTAAAATGCAAGCATTTTTTTATTTTTGGGCATACTTTATATGAAATCTATCAAATTATGGGGTGAAAATATGGCAAAAACAAGTGACCTTGCGCTTGAAAGTTATGAATCTGCCGAAAAAACGAAGCTTGACGGAGTTATTGTAAAAGAAAAGAATAATATAACAACTGTTGAGGTCATCAATGAAAACGGAGCGAGGGCTCTTTCAAAACCTGTTGGAAAATATGTAACTCTTGAGGTTGAATCCTTTGTTAATAACACGGATATTTTTGATGGCAGACTTGATGAATTTGCAGGCGTTTTAAAATCCATGCTTCCTGAAAATCTTTCTTCCGTTCTTGTTGCCGGGATAGGAAACATCAATATAACTGCCGACGCTCTCGGTCCGAAAACCCAGCAGTATATTCTTTCAACAAGGCATATAATTGAGGATTTCAGAAAAATTGAGGGTTTTGAGAATCTTTTTTGTGTTTCGGCAATTTCAACCGGTGTTCTCGGTGAAACGGGGATTGAAACTGCTGAAATCATCTCGGGCATTGCTGAAAAAATCAAGCCCTCCTGCGTTGTTGCTGTTGACGCACTCGCTGCTTCAAGCAGGGAAAGACTCGGAACAACCGTTCAGTTTTCAAGCTGCGGAATTTCACCCGGCTCAGGGGTTGGAAACCACAGGAATGAAATCTCTTTGAAAACGCTCGGTGTTCCTGTTATCGGAATAGGCATTCCAACAGTTGTTTCAACCTCGGTGCTGAATGAAAACGATAAATCCGATACCTTTGTTACTCCTCGGGAAATTGATAAAATAACCGAACAGGGTGCAAGGCTTATCGGAATGGGAATAAACGCTTGCTTTCAGAAAGATATAAGCCACAGAGATTTGTTTGCTCTCGTGGGATAAAAGGAAAACCCTTTTCATATAATTAAATGTGATTTATATGAAAAAGCAAATGTTTATTATGTTTTTAAATACAGTTATTATATTCGGCGTTGTGGGAATATGCATAAATCTTTCGCCATTTGTTAAAAACGAGGTTTTTGCAGCTTCCTATGCGCTTATTAATCTTTCAAACCCTTCTGATATTGCAAAAAAAGCAAAAACAAAATTTTCAAGTTATATTTCTGAGGATAAAGAAGATAATAATAACACTCAGATTGAGGAAAAAGAAGTTATGAGTATGATGGGTTCAAAGGATAGCGATGACGATCAGAAAATAACGGCAATACCCTCGGATATTGAGAAGCTGATGAAAGAGGCAGAGAAAAAAACCAAGAAATCCGACTATATCGGAAAAACAAGTGAAGAGCCGTATCAGGGCGGGGGAACGATAATTGATTATAATAATCTTAAAATCCAGAGCAAAATTCCCGCATCATTTTATAAGCCCGATATAAAGAAGCTTTTGTCAGAAGGCGCATCACTTAAAATTAAGGATAAATCAAAGCCAAGCGTTTTAGTGTATCATTCTCACACAACTGAGGCGTATTCGCTCCTTGATCTGGGTTATTATATAAAATCCGACTCGCGCTCAAAAGATAATTCAAAGAATGTTGTGCGGGTCGGAGACGAGCTTGTCCGATATCTTGAAAAGGCAGGATTTAAGGTAATCCACGATACAAAAATTCACGATATTGATTATAACTCAAGCTACGATTCCTCTAGGAAGAGCGTGGAAGAGTATCTTGAAAAATATCCATCAATAGAGGTAACAATCGACCTTCACCGTGATGATATTACATATTCAAACAAAACCAAGGTTAAGCCAACTGCTGTTATAAACGGCAAAAAGGCTGCAAAAATGATGATAATATCAGGCTGCGAGTGGGGAAGAGTTAAAAACTTTCCCGACTGGGAAGAGAATTTGAAATTTGATTTATCTGTTCAGAACAAGGTGAACGAGCTGTATCCCGAGCTTATGCGCCCGATTCTTTTTTCTGAAAGAAAGTATAATATGTATGAAACGCATAACTCCTTCCTCCTTGAAATCGGAACGGATGCCAACACTCTTGACGAGGCTTGCTATTCCGCAAGACTGTTCGGCAAAGCTCTCGGCGAGCTGATGAATGAAATATATGTTATTAAATAATAACTAAAAAATATGAAAACGGAATGATAAAAATGAAAAAAACTCTTGCTATACTGTTTATTTGCTCGCTTGTTCTTCAAACAGGGGTGAGCATTGCATACTATAATACAAAGAGTCTGTTGTATGACGAAGCGAAAATTATTTCCTTCAATTCCGAGTCTATAAATATATATGATTATAATATTGATTACAAAGAAGTTATAAATATAGTAGATAATATTAAAGATAATTTATATAGTGAATATATAACTATATAATCTGATATATCATTAATTTTACTATAAACATAGTATATCTTGTATACAAATAATCATTGCTGACGAAATATTGGGGATGCCTCATCAAAGGCTCAAAAGGGCACACACGGCAGGGTGTGAAAAGAGGAAAATTTTTTTCAAAAAAAGTGTTGACATTTGGTTTTTAATCTGTTATTATGGCTAAGCCGTCGCGAGAGAGGGTTAAGAAAATCTCTTGTGGTTATTTTTTTCAACCTTTTTGAGCAGGCGAGCAAGGACCTTGAAAATTAAACAACGATGAAAAGGAACCCGATTTAAAGAAATTGAGTTAACTAAACTCCCGCTCTTGAAAGAGAGCGAAGCAGTAATGATAGACGACAGCGAAGAGCTGGTCGCTTTTGAAATGATTTGAACGCCTGAAGATAGTAGGGTGTTTAGATACAAAGTTTTAAGAGTTTGATCCTGGCTCAGG
>JAFUZY010000062.1 GCA_017476375.1 Eubacterium sp. | reverse complement strand
TGTGAAGATATCGATTCTGCCCTTCTGAGACAATCCTGAGCCGCCTCGGTCAACCACTGTATAGTTGGTTCCGTCAACACACATAACCGAGCCGAGCGGCAGCCAGTTGCATGCAATGTAATAAGGATTGCTCATTCCGTTGCGGATTCTTCTTCCGCTTGCAGTTGTTCCTGCTCCTGAGCCGTTACAGGTTGAACAAGCGCAGTAGTGGGTGTATCTTCCGCTGATAACCTGACCAACATGGAAACCGCCCCTTGATTCAACTCCGTTGGGCTTAACGCTTGTTGAAACCTTCTTTGTTCCAACCTTAACAACCTCGGTTTTAGCCTCTTTTGTTATAATTTCCGAGAGCTTTTCCTTGCCCTCTTCCTTGCCGTTGACATACTTAACCTTGTATGTTACATCCTTTGAGCCTTTTTCGCCCTTTGTTAAAACCTCTTTCTTGGTTTCTTTCCAGCTTTTTTCCTTAACCTTCTTGGTTTTAAACTTAATCTCTTCGGTTCTTGTTTCCTCTTTGTAGATAACTCTGAAAACCTTAACCTTCATATTTGCCTTAAGCTCTTTATCAAGGGCGGGCTCGGTGTAGTCATCCTTTGAAAGTGTTACGCCTGCAAGCTTCAGAAGGTCTTTAACAGTTCCTTCTATAACTGCATATTTAATCTTTTTGCCGTCTGCGCTGAGGGTAACGGGGAAGGCGGGCTTGATTGTTACAACCATTCCGTTGATGATTTTTGCATCAGCCGAATAATTTGACTTATCGTTTTCTTTAAGAGTTACGCCAATTTCTTCAAGCGCATCGCCGACTGTTGGCGAATAAACGTTGTAGCTGTTGATTTTTCCGTTGATTTCAACATTGATAGTGTTGAGTCTGCTGATTCTGATTTCTCCGCCTTCGCCTTCACGGAAGGATGAAATATCAACTATGTCATCAGAATTAACTGATATTCCTGCATTGCTTAAAATATCTGCAGCCTGAGCTTCGTTTGTTGTGATTGTTATTGTTTCGCCCGAATCAATAACCTTAACATCGTATTGATTAGGAACATCGGCAAGAGCCGTTGAAGTTAAAACTGTTAAGATGAGAACAACTGCAATCACAGCTGTAAATACTTTTTTCAGAGAAAAGTTTTTAACAGCATTTGATATCTTACTCATTTTGGTCTCCTTTTCCTATGGACTTTATTTTAGTGTTGGAAAAATATGCGTTTCCTTTACTAATATATTGCCCAAAGCGTGGGTATTATAGCATAAATAACCAAGGTGTCAATTTTTTTCAAATGTAGTTTTTGTGAATATTGCACAAAGAAGCCGTTGCCTTTTGGCTTTATCATCAAAGGCAACCCAAAATGTAGTGGTTCTAAACTTTAGTACACCAAATTGCTAAAGTGAATTTTTGGTTATTTACTCAAAAAGGGCTTTCCAAAATATTAAGATTTGTAACTTTTTGACGCTATTTTGTTTTATTTACACAATATATTGTCATCTCTTTTGTGTATTCTGCATAGCCTTTCAATATATGGACACAAAAATTAACAAAAAATTATTTTACACAAAAGCAAAAGTGTAAGGCAAAAATCAGGCAGATAATTATAATATTTTAAGAAAATAACTTATAATATATAATAAGCATTTGACAAACAAAACTTCTAAATATATAATATGTTAGAAATGTCTCCGTAGCTCAGCAGGATAGAGCGTTCGCCTCCTAAGCGAAAGGCCGTGAGTTCGAATCTCGCCGGGGACGCCAGAAATGCCAAAACCACCCGCAAGGGTGGTTTTGTGCATTTTTCGAACCAGGAGAGATTCGAAACGAACTCCGATTTCGCAGGGCGCAGACCGCACGAAATCGGGAGAACAGTCCAGTGGACTGTTCGATAGTTGAGAAGAGAATCTCGCCGGGGACGCCAAAAGAGCAGATACCTAAATGGGTATCTGCTCTTTTGGTATTTTAAGGGATTCGAAACGAAACTAAATCATTTATGTCCGCTTTACTTAACAAATACATTATGTTAATATATAATAAGCGAATACCCTACCCTATTTTTATAAAGGAGAGATTATATGTCAAAGTACTGTCAGAATTGCGGTAACGCAATTAATGAAAACGAAAAATTCTGCGGCAGCTGCGGAGCACCGATAGCAGTTGAACAGCCTGTCAGTCAACCTTATCAGGGAAGCGCCCCGACTTTAAACAGCTATTACGGCTCCCAAATGACCCCGGGCTTTTCAGACCGTGTTAACGATCCTGAAATTCTTGCCGCTGTCAAGAAGAACAAGAAAGCTGCAAAGTTTACCTCGTTTATCCTCATTCCTCTTCCGCTTATAGGATTTGTTGTTTACAGCCTTGTTACGGAAAAAATGGAGCTGAAGCTTGCATTAATGGGAGGCGGCTTTGTTTCGTTTATATTCCTTATCTGTTCGCTTGTGAGCGCTGTTAAATCCCGCACATCAAAAACATATGAAGCGGTTGTTACCGATAAAAAACAGCGTGAGCGCTCTGATAACGATAATGATAATCCCGACTATTACACTGAATACATCACCTATGCCAAAACCGATGACGGCAAGAAAAAGAAAATTGTTGAAACAAGCAGGGGTATTGTTGCAGCCTATCACTATCTGCCCGTCGGCGCACGCTTCAAATATCATCCGCAGTTTGCTTTTCCCTATGAGCTCTATGATAAATCGCAGGCGCCGTATATTGCCTGCGCTGCCTGCGGAACGCATAATTCACCAACCGACGACAGGTGCAGCAAGTGCAATGTGCCGCTTTTGAAATAAGGAAACGAATATGGATAATAAGTATTGGGACAGCGTTGCAACCGAAAGGGTTACCTTATGCGATGACGGAAAATATCGCTGGCGCTATGATGTTAATCTTTTTAAAGACCTTGATATTTATTGGCTCATCTGGAAGGTTATGTTTTTCTCTTTGGCAGCAATATTTGCAATAGGAATTATTTCAGATATTGTGCGCTGGGGCTTTGATTCGGTAACAAACTTAAAAAACTATCGGGTGTTTTTATATATCACACTCGGTATGACTGTTATCTCCGCACTGAGCTATATTATTTATGCCGCCATTATGGGTAAATACTACTGCATTGTTTTTGAAATGGACGAGCACGGCGTTAATCATCGTCAGACCGATGTTCAGGCGAAGAAAGCAAAAAAAATCGCAGCGGCAACAACGCTTGCCGGCGCTGCATCGGGCAGGCTTTCAACTATGAGCGCAGGGCTTGGCGCTTCACGCACCGAAATGTATACCGAATTTTCAAAGGTAAAAAAGGTTAAACCCTATCAGCGCAAAAATCTGATTAAGGTTAACGAAATACTAAACCATAACCGTGTTTACGCCCACCCCGAGGATTTTGAATTTGTTTATAATTTTATTGTTTCACACTGCGAAAATCTGAAATAGGAGTTAAAAATATGAAAAAGATAGTTTCAATTCTGCTTGCAGTTATATTGATAGTTACCGTTTTTTCGGGATGTAAAAAGAGCTCTGGCAGTAATGCAGGTTTAGTTGCAGCCGTAACGCTTCCCGAAGAAAACAAGGAAACACAGTGTGTTAATGCCATTGCAAATCTTGCGATTCAGGCACAGCTTCGAGCAATGCTTAAGGAAGAAAAATTCTATCGCCTTTGCGAAAACAAGGCAAGCGCTAAGGAAATAAAAGCCGCAGCCGAGGAATGGGCTGAAGCGAATAAGGATGCAGATATTCTTTCCTGCGCTTCATATCTCACGGCAAAACGCCTTGCACATATTGAAAGAACAACGGATTACAAAAACACAAAGGCAATGCTTGGATTTAACAATCCGTTTCTGATTACGGCAAACGCGGAAACAACATACAGAATGGAAAAGTTTGAGGATGCAAAGGAATGGGCTGAATACATTAACCGTATTTATGAACATGCCAAGGTTGGTCAGAAAACGCATATCTTGCAAAGATTCTCAAAACCGATGTTAACCGCGCACATAAAGCCATTGAAATGGCAAACGAAATACTAAAGGGCAAAGCTGATTTGGACGCAGGCTATGACGACGCAACCTACAGACTTCTTATGAAAACAAAAGCCGCAGGCAAGGTTGCAGGCTTCACTGCGGCAACCATTGCTTCCGCAGGCGGAACAATGGGAGTTTTAGGCGCGGCAGGCTATGTTGCAAGCGGAGTAGACACCGCAATTGAGGTTACGGACACAACCCTTACAATGACTCTCGGCGAGGACCATCAGATTACAAAATCTTTCGAGGATACCGCTTCAAAGGCAGCCCCGATTATATCCGTTGTAAGCTTTATTAATGTTTTAAACCCCGAAGCTTGGGCAAACGGAAGCATTGATGCAGTGGGACAGCTTCGCTATATTGCCGACAGCGGTGTGGATTTAACAAGCTTTAAAGTTTTAGGCGTTGAGGTTCCTCAGCTTAAAGAGTTAAACGATAAGTTAACGCTTATAGCTCTTTCCGATGACAACGAGGCGTCCGAAAAGGATAAAGAAGAGCTTAAAGAAGCCTTGCTTGATATGGGCTTTGGAGAAAAAGCTGTTGAAAAAATCCTCAACTCCGCTAAATCCGAACCCGAAGAAACCGAAGAGGTGCAGGAAATCAACAAGCCGTTTGAGGAGCTCACAGTTGAAGAGATTGATGAAAAGGAAGAGGATATCTCTTTAAGCGATGAGGAATGGGAAGACCTCTTCAAAGAAGTATATAACGATTATTTAGAGGAAATGCACGATAAAGGCTTCATTGATGATGACGACGGTATCTGGGATTACGACCCGTTTATGCCCTTTGAAGATTTTCCGCAGGACGGCGACGAAATCGGCTTCGACGACCTTTCAATGTGGGCAAAGCCCATGACTCCGTTTGACGACGACGAAACCACCACTGAAGAAGCTTCAACAGAAGAAACCGACGAGGAAGAAGAGGAAGAAGAAACCACCGAAGCCGTAACCGAAGCAACAACTCAAGGCGCAGACCAATATATTGAAGACTTTATGGGCGATTGGTATTACACCGAAACTGTTGAAGGCTATACATTTACCACACATCTTTCAATGGAGCTTTCAGGTAAAAAGATTGCTGTTTCTATCACGGTTGACGAAGATGATACCGATTCTGCAAAATGCGATTATAAATTTGACGGAACAACGCTTACATTAACATATGGCGGTTCGGCTGTTTCGTATACACTCAAAGGCAAAAATCTTGTTAGCTCAAGCGGCGGCGAAAACACTGTTTGGCACAGATAAATAACCGACACAGGGAATGTCCCTATGCATCACTAACGGGCGGTTAACCGCCCCTACTATAAACAATGGCTGTCTCGTTTGAGACAGCCGTTGTTTATGTTATTTATACATAGGTCCGTAGGTTGCGCAAGCTCTGTAATCAGCGCTCTGAGTATCCTCTGTTCCGAAGGCGCTCCAAGCGTGCGGACGGAAGATTCTGCTATCGTCAACATTGTGCATATTAACGGGGATTCTGAGCATTGATGCAAGGGTTATAAGCTCAGCGCCAACATGACCGTAAACGGTTACACCGTGGTTTGCGCCCCAGTTAGCCATAACGCTGTAAACATCCTTGAAGGCGCCTTTACCCGTGAGATTAGGAACAAACCAGGTTGTCGGCCAGGTTGGGTCGGTTCTCTTGTCGATAACATTGTGGATTTCATCGGGAAGGTCTGCGGTGTAGCCCTCAGCAAGCTGAAGAACAGGACCTATGCCGTCGATAACATTAACTCTGAGCATTGTTACAGGCATTTCCGCATGGCAACGGAAATGGCTTGAAAATCCGCCGCCTCTGAAATATTCATAGTTTGCTCTGCACCAATCGGTTGCGTTAAGACACGCCTTTATATCGCTTTCGGTCATTTCCCAGAAGGGTTTCATACAGCCTTCGCCCTTCTCGTTCTTTGAAGCGCCGCTGCCGTCAAGTGCGGTTGCACCCGAGTTGATAAGGTGAATAAATCCGTTCTTGGCAACGCCCTCGGGCTTTATTCCCGTAACTCTTTCGCAAGCCTCGGGGCTCCAGTAGGTTCTGACATCGTGGAAACAGGGGGCAGTGTTTGTAACAAGCGTTCCGAGCATCATTGCAACGCAGTTTAATGTATCGTTTTCGGTTGCAAACGGAGTCGGAGCCTTTTTGCCGTTCCAGTCAAACGAGCTTGCCATAATTGCCTCTGTGAAATCTGCGTTAGGAAGCCAGTCAGTCCACTGACGCTGACCCTGAAATCCACCTGCAAAAGCATTTTTGCCGAGCGCCTCTTCATGCCAACCCATTTCATCGAGTTTCTTATTTCCGTAAAGAATATCGCGCATAACCATTGTCATTTTAACAATGAATTCCCAGTCTTTATCGGGAGCGACAACCTTTGACTTTGTAATAATTTCGGGAAGCTCTTTGCCGGCATTGCAATCAAATCCCTCTTTGCAGTTTTCCTTAACCCATTTAAGAGCCTTTTCGTATTCCTCGTGGTCGTATATTTCAAGGGTTATTCTGCGGATGATTTCGGTCATATCAACCCACTCTGCGCGGATTCCGAAATACTTTTGAAACATATCCGCGTTGCAGTAGCTTCCTGCAATACCCATTGCAACACCGCCGAAGTTGACATACGCCTTGTTTTTCATCCATGAAACGCTGATTGCGCAACGGGCAAAGCGAAGTATTTTTTCTGCAACATCCTCGGGGATTGAGGTATCCGTGCTGTCCTGAACATCCTTGCCGTAGATTGAGAATGCAGGCAGACCCTTTTGTGCGTAAGCTGCCATAACGGCCGCAAGATAAACTGCGCCGGGTCTTTCTGTTCCGTTGAAACCCCAAACAGCCTTAATTGTCTGAGGGTCCATATCAAAGGTTTCGCTTCCGTAGCACCAGCAGGGGGTTACTGAAAGAGTTGCGGTAACATTTTCCTTTGAAAACTGCTCTGCGCATTTTGCAGCCTCGGCACCGCCGCCGATAGTTGTTTCGCTGATAACACATTGAACGGGAGTTCCGTCGGGATACCTGAGATTGCTTTCAATAAGCTCTTTTGCGGCTTTTGCCATTCCCATTGTCTGAGCCTCAAGGCTTTCGCGAACTCCGCCCCATCTGCCGTCAATAACGGGTCTTATACCGATTTTAGGATAAATCATAATGTTTCCTCCTGAATAATAATTTTGAATTTTTTATACGCCTCATCCCATTCAGAGTTTCTGTTTGGAATGTATTCTAAAAGCTTTTCGCTCTTTGCAATCAGCCTTCTTCCGCTTTCAATATCGGAAAGGTCGCCAAGTGCTTTGAGCTGAAGAATTATGTTGCCGAGCGCCGTAGCCTCAATGGGTCCTGCAACGACGGGAATGCCGATGCTGTCTGCAGTCATCCGGCAAAGAAAACCGTCCTTTGTTCCGCCGCCGAGAAGGTGAAGAACCTCGAAGTTTCTTTCGGTGCATTCTGAAATCTGCTCAAGGGCAAGGCGATATTTCATTGCAAGGCTTTCGTAGATGCAGCGAACAATTTCGCCAACGCTTTTTGGAATCGGCTGATTTGTTTTTTCGCAGTATTTTCTGATTTTATTCGGCAAATCGCCGTGAGCGGAAAGCAAGGGGGAATCGGGGTCAACAAAGCATTTAAAAGGCTCTGCCTTTCTTGCAAACTGTTCAAGCTCGTTATATGAATAGCTTTCGCCGTTTTTTGCATAATCCCTTCTGGTTTCCTGAATCAGCCATAAACCGCTGATGTTTTTGAGATAATTTATTTTTGAGTTTGCGCCAAGCTCGTTTGAGAGTCCGAGGCGGAAACTTTCTTCGGTTAAAATCGGTTCATCGGTTTCGCAGCCGATTAGCGACCATGTTCCGCAGGAAAGAAAGGCTGCGTTTTTGTTTCCCGTTGGCATTGCAGCAACGGCACACTGTGTGTCGTGGCCCGCAACGCTGATAACCTTTATTCCGTTGTATTCTCCGACAACGCTTGCGCTGTCTGTTAAAGGAGCAAAGAGAGAGGAGGGAATATCAAATTTTTCTAAAACCTCTTCATCCCATTTTTTGCTTTCGGGGCTAAGCATTTGCGAGGTTGACGCAATTGATTTTTCGCAAACTGCATTTTTGCAGAGCAGATATGAAAACAAATCGGGCATAAAGAGAAGTTGCTTTGCTTTCTTTGCATTTTCGTCGCAGAGGAGCTGAAAAAGAGTGTTGATATTCATTATCTGATTGCCCGTTTTTTTGTATATATCAATCAGGGGCATTTTCTCTTCTGCTTTATCTAAAGCTTTTGCCGTTCTTTCATCGCGATAGTGAAACGGAGAGCAAATAATATCGCCGTTTTCATCAAGCAGGGCATAGTCAACGCCCCAAGTGTCGAATGCGAGAGAATCAACATCGCCGGCAAGGGCAATTGCCTTTTTTATCTCGCCGAAAATCATTTCAACATCGTGGTGAACCTCGCCGTCTTTTTCAATAGGAATGTTATCAAAACGGTGGATTTCTTTGTATGTAATCCTCTCGCCGTCAAACTCAGCTTTGATTGCCCTTCCGCTTGATGCGCCGAAGTCAAAAGCTAAAACCTTTCTCATTTAACCACACCTTTTTTAAGCAGAATGTTTGCATAAACTGCCTCTTCGCTCGTTGCGATTATTGCATATGCCTTCTTTGCTCTTTCATAGAAGGCAAAGCGTTCCATATATTCGATTGCGCAGTTTTCGGGAGTGTGTTTTTTAAGAAGGGCGTTGTATTCGTTCCAGATAACCGGAGTCGGAACCGTGTCGCCCTTAACAACCTCCATAAGCGCAACCGGAGTTTCATAGTATTGGTCAAGGGGGATTAGCGCAAGAACTGCGTCGAGAATTTCGGGAACGCTGTTTCCGTCCGCACGAATAACAATGGCGTTTTTGCCCATGCTTTCGCAGGGGAAATTACCGTCTGCAATAACTATTTCGTCTCCGTGTCCCATTTCGCAGAGAACTTTAAGAAGCTCGGGGGAAATGATTTTAGGTATACCTTTAAGCATTATTCTTCTCCTTTCTTGTGGAGCATTTCATCTTCGCCGTTAAACAGCTTGTAACCGGGGTGCCTGCCCGTTACTCTGTAATAACCGCGAAGGTCAATAAGCTTTTGGATATTATCCCTGCTGATATCGTAGCTTCCGCCGAGGATAACCGCGTTGATTGTTATCTTTGCCCAAAGCTCAAGGCTCTCCATTCTGTAAAATGCGGTTATAACATCGCTGCCCACGGCAAGAGCTCCGTGGTTTTCAAGAAGCATAACATCGTGTTCTTCAAGATAGGGCTCAATTGAATCGGGAACCTCAACGGTTGAGGGCGTTCCGTAAGGCGTGAGCGTGAATAACGCTGAAAACATCCTCTCTCTTCTCATAGCAGCGAAGATGCATTTTTATTTCGCTCGAGGGTCTGAGCCCTTCGGCAGCCTCAAGAACATTTCCGTCTTTATCAAGAATAATAAGTTTGTCGGGGGTTATAAACGACTTGCTCATTCCTGTCGGAGTTGCAATAATGCGCCCGTCCTCAAGCTTAACGCTGACATTTCCGTCATTAGCCGCAACCCAGCCAAGCTGCCACATTTTGTGGCAAACATCGCATATTTGGTCTTTAATTAAATTAATATCCTGCATAGCTTTCCTTCCGTTTCCAATAAGATAATTCTATGATAACCTTTGATGTTGAAATAGTCAAGATAAATAGTGATTTGTCGAGGGCAAAGCCCTCGACAAATCACTAGTTAGTTCCGAGTTTCGCGTTCCGCGTTCCGAGTTGTTGGGCGGGACACCCGCACCCGATTATATTATCGGCGAACGAAAAGCCTCGACAAATCACAATTTATGTTGTAAATCCCCTATCCGTTTGATATAATAAAAAACGGTGATAAAATGAAAGTATGCGATTTACACAGTCATTCAACATTTTCAGACGGAACATTTACCCCTACTCAGCTTGTTTCTCTTGCAGAAGAGTTGGGGCTTTCTGCGCTTGCTTTAACCGACCATAACACGTCAAGGGGACTTGATGAATTTATGAACGCAGGCAAAAACAGCTCTGTTGAAACTGTTGCAGGATGCGAGTTTTCAACCGAATGGGAAAAACACGAGCTTCATATAGTCGGTTTGTTTTTCCCTGAAAAAACATGGGTTGAAATTGAAGATTTTGTTGAATTGATGCATATAGCAAAAAGAAACAGCAATATGACGCTTATTGAAAGGCTTAATGCAGCAGGGTATGAGCTAACCTATGAGGAGGTTGCGGCTTCAACCGACGCGGACGAGTTTAACCGCGCCCATGTTGCAAAGGTGCTTGCGGGCAAGGGCTACGCCGAAAGCGTTGACGACGCCTTCAAAAGAATCCTGAGGGAGGACATAGGGTATTATGTTCCGCCGAAAAGACTCAGCGCAATTTCGGCAATTAAGTTTATTAAAGCAAACGGAGCTGTTGCAATTCTTGCGCACCCGTTTTTAAATCTTAATTATGAGGAACTTGAAGAATTTTTGCCGAAAGCAAAGGAAGCAGGGCTCGACGGAATGGAAACCCTCTATTCAAAATTCAGTGAGAAAGAAATCCTGCAGGCAAAAGAGCTTGCAAATCGCTATGGGTTAAAAGAAAGCGGCGGCTCGGATTTTCACGGAACGGTCAAACCCGATATTCAGCTCGGCTCGGGCAGGGGAAACCTGAAAGTGCCGATTGAATTTTATAACAATTTAAAACCGTAAAACAAAAAAACGCACACAAATACTTTGTGTGCGTTTTCAGTTTGTGCCGGGGGTCTGACCCCCGGCACAATTTTTTGTTATACCATTAATGATACTATTGAGTCTGCAAGCTCGGTCGGATTATCAACCGAAAGGCCTGCAATCAGTCTTGCCTGATTATAAAGAATCTTTGTGTATTTTTCAAGTGTTTCACCGTCTGCTTCTTTAAGCTTTTCGGCAATCGGGTGAGATGAGTTGATTTCAAGAACAAGCTGAGCTTTAACCCCCTCGTTTGCGCCCGGCATTTGTGAGAGAACTCTTGCCATCTCAAGGCTTACATATCCCTCTGCCGAAAGGCTGACTGCGTGAGAGCCGAGGTTGTTTGTGAGTTTAACTGACGAAACCTCGCCGCCGAGAATTTCCTTCATTTTATCGAGAAGCTCTTTTGCATCTTCGTTTTTCTTCTTTTCGGCTTCCTTTTCCGCATCAGTGCTGAGGTCAACATCGTCTTTGAGGATGTTTGCAAACTGCTTGCCCTCGTATTCCATCAGCATCTGAATTGCAAATTCATCAACATCATCGGTGAAATAAAGAACCTCAAAGCCCTTTTCCTTAACCGCTTCACACTGGGGAAGAAGGGCGATTTTATCTGCGCTCTCGCCGCAGGCATAGTAGATTTTTTCCTGCGAATCCGCCATTCTTGAAACATATTCTTTAAGAGTTGCAAAGCCGCCGTTCGAGGATTTGAAAATCATTAAATCCTTTAATCCGTCTTTATTCATACCGTAGTCGGCATAAACGCCCCACTTGAGCTGAACGCCGAAAACTTTGAAAAATTCTTCGTATTTTTCTCTGTTGTTTTTAAGAAGCTTTGAAAGCTCGGATTTAATCTTTTTATCAATTGCCTTTGCAATGATTTTAAGCTGGTGGTCGTGCTGGAGGATTTCACGCGAAATATTAAGGCTTAAATCCGCGCTGTCGACAAGGCCTTTAACAAAGCTGAAATAATCGGGAAGCAAATCGCCGCACTTATCCATAATTAAAACGCCGTTTGAATAGAGCTGCAGACCCTTTTCATAATCCTTTGAATAAAAATCCATCGGAGCGTTTTTCGGAATGAACATAAGCGCGTCAAAGGTTGCCTGACCCTCGGTTTTTGAGTGTATAACAAGGGCAGGGTCGTTATAATCAAAGAATTTTTGCTTGTAAAAGTCGTTATATTCCTCTTCCTTTATTTCGCTCTTGCTCTTTCTCCATAGGGGAACCATTGAGTTTAATATCTCGTCGTTAACCTCTGAAATGTATTCGCCCTCGTTATCGGGGTCGGGAACCTGAGAGGTCATTTCCATAACAATGGGATAGCGGATATAGTCGCTGTATTTCTTAACAAGCTCCTGAATCTTATATTGCTCAAGGTATTCGTCAAAGCTGTCGTTTTCAGTGTTTTCTTTGATATGGAGGATAATTGTTGTTCCGCGGGTTTCTTTTTCGCAGGGCTCAATGGTGTAGCCGTCTGCACCCGAGGATACCCATCTGTTTGCAGTATCGGCGCCGAGAGCCTTTGAAATAACCTCAACCCTGTCTGCAACCATAAAGGAGGAATAAAAGCCTACGCCAAACTGACCGATAACCTCAACATCCTCAATGCCCTCTGCGCCCTCGTTTTCCTTCTTGAAATTGAGGGAATCGGATTTTGCAATTGTTCCGAGATTCTGCTCAAGCTCTTCGGCAGACATTCCTATTCCGCAGTCGGATATAGTTATTGTTCTTTCGCCCTTGTCAAGCTCGATTCTGATTTTTAAATCATCCTTTGAGGCATTTATACTGCTGTCGGTCAAGGATTTGAAATAAAGCTTATCCGTTGCATCCGAGGCGTTTGAAATAAGCTCTCTTAAAAATATTTCCTTGTGGGTATAAATGGAATTAATCATCATATCAAGCAGCTTTTTTGATTCAGCCTTAAACTGCTTTTTTCTCATAATAATCACCTTCATTATGTTTTGAATTAGCACTCTGCCTAATAGAGTGCTAAATATATTATATCCTTATTTTTCCTTTTGTCAAGGGTTGTTTATTATTTGGAATTTATGCAAAACTAAATATTATTGAAATAATGCTTTAATTATGGTAAAATTTATTAAAATAGCGGTTTCGGAGGCGTAATATGGATTTATCTCTTATAATTCCCTGTTATAACGAAGAAAAAAATGTCAGAAAGTTTTTTGATGAAACTAAAAGTGCTTTTGAAAATTCGGGCGATATGATTCAGTTTGTTTTTGTTAACGACGGAAGCACTGATAATACCGAAAATGAATTAAAAAAGCTTTTTGATGACGAAAAAGAAAGCAATATCAGCGTAATCAGCTTTTCAAGAAATTTCGGAAAGGAAGCCGCAATTCTTGCAGGGCTTAATAATTCCTGCGGAGAATACACCTGCATTATTGACGCCGATTTGCAGCAGAAGCCGGAAACCGCAAGGCAAATGCTTGAAATAATTAAACAGAACAGCTCTGTTGACTGTGTTTGCGCTTATCAGAAGGAGCGCAGGGAAAATAAGCTTATGAGTCTTATGAAGGGCGCGTTTTATAAGATTATGAACGATATGGCAGAAACCGAGCTTAAAAACGGCGCAAGCGATTTTCGCCTTTTCAATTCAAAGGTTAAAGAGGCCGTTTTATCCCTCGGAGAATACCACAGGTTTTCAAAGGGCATCTTTTCCTGGGTTGGCTTTAATGTTTATTATATGGAATATAAAGCCGAAGAGAGAAACGAGGGCAAAACAAAATGGAGCCTGAGAAAACTCTTTAAATATGCTGTTTCGGGGCTTGTTTCGTTTTCAACAGTTCCGCTCAAATTTTCAATGTATATCGGCTCGGCTGCAACGGCTGTTTCGGTTATCTATCTTATTGTAACCGTTATCAGAAAACTGACAAAGCATATTAATGTTGACGGCTTTACTCAGCTTGTTATTTTAATAACCTTCTTTTCGGGAATACTTCTTTTCACGGTTGGAATTATCGGGGAATACATTGCAAAGATTTATCAGCAGGTTAAAAACAGACCGATTTATATAACTAAAGAGGTTTTAGAGAGAAATAATGAAAAATAAAAAAGAAATTTTTATGTATATTGTTTTCGGGGCGCTGACAACGCTCGTCAGCTGGGGAACATATATACTTTTTGAAAATGCGCTTAAGCTCAGCGTTTTTACCTCTAATCTTTTAAGCTGGATTTGCGCAGTTTCGTTTGCCTATATAACAAATAAGCTATGGGTTTTTGAATCAAGAAGTTTTAAGGCAAAGGTTTTGATAAAAGAGATTTCAACCTTCCTGACGTCACGAGGAATAACGGGAGTTCTTGAAATAGCCCTTGTTCCTCTTCTCGCAAAGTGGGGATTTGATAATATCTTTTATTCGCTTTTAAGGGGAATGAACGTAACAAAAAGCGTTTTCTTTACAGATGGCATTTATTCCAAGATTTCGGTTGCAGTTATTGTTGTTATTCTCAATTATGTTTTTTCAAAGCTAATAGTATTTAAAAAAGACAAAGCATAGTGCTTTGTCTTTTTTTACAAATTGTGATTTGTCGGTTGGCGTGACGGAACTGATGGGAAGAGGATGCGTTCACTTTCGCCTGCCGAAGGTGAAGTAAAGAGGGAGCGTCTATTCGTGCGCCATGGGGACGCACCTCCGAACGCAATTCAAGGAAGAACGGTGCTTGGAGAGGAACGTCCCCGTGTGTCGTATAGGCAACGACCAAATACAATCGGGTGCGGGTGTCCCGCCCGAAATTCTTAATTCTTACATCTTAATTCTTAATTCGCGCTGCGAAGCGACGCAAGTACTCGGAACGCGAAACGCGAAACTCGGAACTAAATAGTGATTTGCGAGGGCTAAGCCC
>JAFUZY010000061.1 GCA_017476375.1 Eubacterium sp. | reverse complement strand
TTTACCTTTCTTTCGCCGTCTGCATATTAAATAATAATTGAATCGCCGTCCTCAAGGTTAAACAACGGCTTATACGATGATGAAATAAAGTTAATGCCTTTAGATGCTTTCTTCATATGATTTTCAAGCCAGCGTGTTTCGTAAGCAAAAACATAAAAGTCATATTCGCCCAAATGAAACGGTTCCATACGGACAACATATGAATAGTGTTTCGTTTTTAGCCGAAAGCCGTACTCATAGCCAAATGCTCCCTTGAAATGCGCGTCAGGGTTTGTTCTGCAAAACTCTTCCATAGTACTTCTGTTGTAAAACGGATGACCTTCTTCGCCGAGTGCTTCCATAATTTCTGCTAAATCACTACGAAAGGCATCTGTCATATCGTGAGCATTGTTGTTAAACCAAACAGCATTGTAATCATCACCGTGTTTGCCGAAATCGCCGTGATAATATCCGTAAAAACCTGTTTGTCCCGCAAGTTGCTGGCTTTGCTTGTAGGCATAGAGTCGTTCCGCTTT
Source organism: Eubacterium sp. (assembly GCA_017476375.1). GTDB lineage: Bacteria > Bacillota > Clostridia > Oscillospirales > Acutalibacteraceae > Eubacterium_R. The sequence goes on along the minus strand of JAFUZY010000061.1, from coordinate 18,289 downwards.
GGTAAGTGGTTTTAATGTGTATTCTCTCATTTCTTTTCCTCCTTTTTCGGTGGGGACAAGTCAACATTCGGGTCTGCAAGGTAGGCAACAAGCGTTTTGCTTTTGGCTGCTTCTTTTATTTGAACAGCAACGATAAGCTCATCTCTTGTAAAGGACTTGTCAAATACGATTTTTTCATCAATATTCATAATGCTTTTTTCATCGGAATAGCCAGCCTTAGTGAGCTTGTCAAAAACTCTTAATTTATTAACCGTTGGTTTTGTTGGCATTGCTTTTGTCCTCCTTATTCATTAAATATTCAAGCATAGGGATTTCTCTGTATGCTCTGTCAACAATATCCTTTTGAGCAGAGAAGCGGTCATCAAAAAAGCGTATCCACGAATAGTTCTTTTCTCCTTTTCGGCGAAAATAGGTAGCATATTTGCTTTTACCATATTTATTGTAGCCGATAAGGAAAGTAACATTACCGATGGTTAGTTTCTGTATAACCCTATATCCGAAAAATCGTTTCATCTTTCATCACGCTCCGTTTGATTTCTGTGAAAGTCATTGACTCTGTCATAGAAACGAACCTTATCCATTCCACGCTTTACCAAATCACGCTCGGCAGAGTATCTGTCCTTGAAATAATGTCCCCAACTAAAACTGTCTTTTTTCTCATCGGTTTCCCAAGTAACATAGGGAGTTGTGAGATGTTTATCAACAAGATCGGGATTAACGCCGAGAACGATAACAGATTTGCTGACATGGAGTTCCTGCTCAATGACATATCCGGTGTTTCGTATTTTTTTAGCCATATTAGCGTTCCTCCTCTCTTGCTCTGTCCGCAATCATTTTCTTGACCTCGTCAAGCCCTTCCTTTGCCCATTCAGGCATTGCTTCATCTTTAATAACGCCGAGAAGGTCATAGCGTTCCCAACGAACGAGCTCCTTTGTTGCAAGGTTATACCCGAAAACGCCATTACCCATTGCATTGAGTCTTGCGCCGTTTCCTCCAGTTACATAGATGAGTTGATTTCTCTCGTTCTGAAATTCTCTTTTGATATTATCAGCCGCAACAACGACAACCTTGCCTGTAAGGTTCTTAAAGTCATTAACGGGGATACACTGCTCGGCAGTAATTATCTTGCTGTCCTTCGGAGCCGTTTTCTCAATTTCTGCAACTCTGTCAGAAATTCTCTTTGCAAACTCTTTCATTATTTCAAGATACTTTCTGTCGTAAATATCGTTAGTGGGGAACTGAAGCAAGCCGCTTCTTTCAATATCGCAGCATACATATTTCGGCTCTTTGTACTTTGATTCGCCGACTATGATTTCAGTCTGCCCAAAATGAACGGACTGAATTACCTCATAATCGCCGAACATTCTTTTTTCTTCTGTATTCATTAAATACCTCCATCGTTTTTAGTCATAAGGGCAAGTCCGTATTCCGTAAAGGCGTACCAATTTGTATGGTCAAATCGGTTCTTATCAAACGACTTCTTTTTCAGGACTTTGCCCTCAATCAAGATGTCAATAGCATCGCTGATTTGGTGTCTTGAATAGAACGGGAAAACGCTTGTTAAATGCACCTTTGAACATCTGCACCAAGCCTTGCCCTCTCTTTTAGCGATACAGCAGCCTTCGTTCATTACAAAGATGTTGTCAAAAAGGTACTGTGCAACTACGGCACTTTTCACACCAAAGAGCGATGCTATATTGTTTTTGAAATAGGTCATGTGTTTTCCTCCTTAAATGAAAATAGGGCGGTCAGTTACTTGAACATGGCCGCCCTGATAGGTTTGTTTACTTTTTTCTGTTTTTAATCTGTATTACTGCAATAGCAGCGATAACAGCGACAACGATTACGATGCCGATAATTGCCTTAACACTCATTGTCATTATCCTCCTTTACACTGTTCTTTCTTTTGCGAAGGAAGGTATAGGCAAGGCAGAGAATACCAAAGAGCGAAGCACCAAGAATGGTTGCAAGCGTTCTTCTGTTGCTTTCATCGCCTGTTTTCGGAGTGTGTGTCTTTGAAGGAGTGTCGGGCTTTTCAGGAACGGTAATTTTAACCGTCTGTCCCTTGTCATTGATATCAGCGTGTGTTGCAATTTCGATGCCATCACGGAAAAGACTTTCAAAAACGACCAGTTCGGTTTCGGCGGTAATGCCGCTTCCATCGAACACAAAGGTTACTTCTACTGTGTCATCACTCTTTTCAGGTGTGAATTTTACTTCGGCTCTGATAGGCTGTTCATTGATTAAGAACGGTTTGCCTGTTGCCTTATCCATAAGCTCGCCGCTGATAACATACTCTTTGCCGACAGTCAGGTTCTTGTAGGTTACGGTATCAACAATCGTAATTTTCTTGCTTGCCTCAACCTCGCTTTTGCCGTCAGCCTTTGCAGAGGTCTTGATTTCAGGTACTTTAACCGTTACCGTCTGTCCTTCATCGTTGATGTCAGCGTGAACGGCAAGCTCTTTGCCGTCTTTGTAAAGACTTTCAAATACAACGATATTGGTTTCGGTAGTGATATTCTTGCCGTCAAAGGTAAAGAGAACATCAACAGAGCCGCTTGGAGCTTCGGGAGTAAAGGTTACTTCACTCTTGAAAGTATCGCCGTTAATAACGAGTTCCTTACCTGTGGACTTATCCATAAGGACACCGACTACCTTATACTCTTTGCCGGGGATTAAGTGCTGATACTCAACCGTATCCGTCAGCGTAAAGGTTTCTGTTGCACAAACCGCCTTTTCGCCGTCAATGGCAGCAGTTGTTTTGAGTTCGGGAATACGGTCATTGACGATATTCATCTCAATAACCTTTTCGTTACGCTCAACATCAAAGTGATGAAGGTCTGTATTTTCAAGATAATTTTCAGCAGGAGTCAGCTCACGAATAATCCAAGCACCGAAAGGCACATTGACAAATTCAAATATGCCGTTTTCATTGGTGGTTGCGGTTGTAATCGCTGTCTTTTCAGTATATTCAGTTTCATCGCCCTGAAAGATACCGAAAACAACATCCTTAATCGGCTTCTCGGTTTCACGGTCAATCTTGTATCCCGTTACCTTGCCGTAAATCAGGTTATTTGTGATAGGCTCGCCGTCATTGAGTTTAATGTCAATAACTGCCGTTTCCTGTCCCGCATATTCCGTATCAAAGAAATGCTGCTCATCGGAGCGGATATAGTGCTCATCGGTAGCAATTTCTTTTGCGTACCACTTAAAGCCGATAGGCAAGTCGCAATCAAAGGTAATGTTACCGTCCTTGTCACAGTTGGCAATAGTGATTAAACCATCGGCAGGGATAACCGAGCCGTCAGCAGCCTTAACATCTTCGGCAGCATAGATATCGAACTGAACGGAAAGAATTTCATCGTTCATTCCGAGCTTGTAGGGTTCATCTGTCTGCATTACCATTGAAAGTGAGGTTGTAACCTTCTGCCTTTCGTTGTAAACAGAAAGAGCCGTACTTGTTACAGCGATATTCTGTCCTGCATAGACAAGCTCAACATCGTACTGCTGATTTGCATTGTAGAAGGTATCAGGTGCTGTTTTCTCAATAACTGTGTACTTGCCGAGATAAAGCTGCTTTGTCTTTGCGATACCGTCATTGCCGGTTGTGATTTCATCCACCTGTTCGCCCTGCTGATAACGAATTGTGCCGTCAGGAGTTTTAATATCTTCTGCGGCAAACACTTGATAGACAGCGTTTTTAAGGTTCTGAACCTTATAAACGGGAGTATAGATATTGTCCGTATTCTCAACGCTTGCGAATACCTCGCCTGATTTTGTTACCTCAATAATACCTTTCTGAGCGATATTATCACGCTTAACCTTAATGAGTGTGAGAGCGTCCTCAATCTCCGAATTATCTCTTGTTACATTAAACTTGATAGGTGTACTGTCAAGCACATAGCCATATGGAGCCTGAACCTCAACAAGAGAATATCCCTTGCCGTAATCGAGCTTTTCTGGGGTAATGAGATAGCCCTCTGAATTGGTGTAATAAGTGCTGATGGTTGTCTTTTTGGGGTAAGTGAAGGTCTGTGATACCTTCTTGCCGTTTGAATCATAGATTTCAAATCCGGCACCCGCATACGGGACAACCTTGCCTGTTTCTCTGTCAACCTTTGTGATTTTGAGATATGCCTTGAACAGTGCATTGTTAATCAGATACTTGTAGGTCTTGCCGTTCTCGGAAATGAACACATCAAAGTCCTGCATAAATTCAGAACCTTCAACGCCCTTTGTCTGATGAACGGTGTAAACGCCGTAGGGTAAATCCTTTGATTTCGCATAGCCGTCCTCGTTACAATCAAGAACATCTCTCTCATCAGCATTTGCCTTTGCGTATGAGCCTGCCGATTTGAGATATACCTGAAATTCTGCTTCGGGTTCAGGTGTTTCAATCTGTGTTGAGCCATCATCACTATGCTTAATGATTGACATATTACCTTTGATGACAGGCTCGGTAACGGTATTGGCAGTATTGTTAAACTCCACCTTGTAGAGTTTTGCTTCTGCACCTACATGGTATTCGGTATCATTGAGCAGATAACCCTCGCTGGGTTTAATCTCACGGATAGACCAGTGATCGCCGCAGATATAATACTTTGTGGTAAAGGAAGCATTTTCATCAGTTACATAAGTGTCGATAAGCTTTCCGTTATCATAAATGCCGTAGGTGGCACCTGCAAGCGTTGCATCGCCCTGTGCCTTCTTCTTTTCTGCATCCTCTTTGGTAACGGTTACACGGAATTTCTTGAGCTTATTTGTGAAATTTGCTTTTGTAACCTCGTTCCACTTAATAGAGGTGGTCTGACTGTCAGGGATAACATAACGGATAGCCGTATCAACCTCCTCAACGGTATAGCCTGTGCCGATAAGGATATTCTTAAAGGTGGCAACGCCGCTTGCATTGGTGGTAGCGTATTCGTTAATCTTTGCACCCGAAAGCGATGTGCCTGTTAAATGGAATTTAACACCTTCAACAAGTCCGTCCTCTGATGTTTTGGTAATCTGTAAATCGCCCTTTTTGAGAACATTACCGAAGGACACGGTTGCCGTCTGTCCTGCCTGAACGGTTACCGTCTTTGAGGACTGCGGCTCATAGCGGTCAATAGCATATTCCGTTACCGTGTACTTGCCGGGAATAAGGTTATCCACCTGAATTTCGCCTTTGGAATTAGTGGTAACATCCTTATCAATATTTCCGCCTTTAATGTGGAATTTGATGTTGTTTACTACGCCATCCTCAGATGTTTTCACAATCTTTGCAGAACCATAAGAAACCTTAACATTGATATAGGCTTTAACAGGGTCGGAAACCTCCTCGCCCCAAGTAACGATGTCCTGCAACTGACCTGTCTTATGACCGAAAACACCATCCGACCAAGTAATGACACCCTTTCTCTTTGAGCCTTTGTTAGCCGTAACGGTTACTGCATCGGTAGGGGCTTTTGAAGCCGTGATAGTGAGCTTGTTGCCACTCTTATCAAACGATAATCCCGAACCGCTGAAAGAATATGAAGAAAGCACCTTGTTGGAATCAGTAAGGGTTGCGGTATATTCGCTTCCGTTCCAGATTAACTCAACTGTCTGTGCCTTGCTCTTTGACCTTGCGGTAAAACTCGGAACTGTGGTATGGTTCTTGACCTTTGCTTCAATATCATCATAGTAAGCAAAGATTTGGGAACGCAGGGGATGATTGCTCTTGATAATCTGCTTAATGTTATCCTTGCCGTAATCCTTTGCATTGATTTTGTTGAAGTGTTCATCACGCTCTCCGACAAGTGCTTCCCAAATAAGAAGCTGTGTTGCAAAATAGTGAGCACATTCGTCAGCGCCTTTTTTGTTGTTTGACTTCCAATCAATGCTCGTCTTTCCCGTATAACCGTACTGCATAATCCTGCCGATAAAAATCTTGATGGTATCGGCATCAATCGTTTTATTGAGATTGCTCGGGAAGTCATCCCAAAAACCTTCGCCTTTCTTTTCAAGAGTGTTTCCGGTAAACAGCGAGATAGCCGGTTCAATACAATAGCAGGCGTTGCCTTCATAGTCGCCCATTGCTTTAACAGTGGTGTAGTCGTAGGCATCGTTCCACCAACCATTCATAAAGTTTAGTGCCGGATGTCCCCAACCACTCTGTTCAGGATCCTCGGCTCTCGGAAGGTTAATCAGGTAAACATCTTCCTTCGTTGCTGCAAACACAGTAAAGCCGAGGGAGAAGGTTGAAATAATCGTGAGCACCGCCAAAAACAAGGCGGTAATCTTTTTGAATTTGTGTCTCATTTTTTACCTCGTTCTTTCTTAAAATACAAAAACGGCACACCGTTTTACTGATGTGCCGTAGCGTTATGTGAGATATTAAGTTTTAGTTGTAGCCGATATATTATGTGCTGTGAACTGCAACCGAAAAAAACACTTGTAAATCGTTAGAATTACAGGATTTTTGCAGGAAACACAGCACATAATATTTTAATTAATTGTTTTCTTTCTCTCCAAAAAAGTGGGAACATTTGTAGTTGCCATTTCTGGCATCATAGTTCCTGAACTGACTTGAGGGATATTACGATTTTTAAGAGCATTAGCAATGAACACATGACTGATTTGAGCATATATTTCCGTTGTTTGAACAGAAGAATGTCCTAAAAAATCTCTAATATAAATCAAATCTACTCCCGCTTCCAGCATATGCACGGCTTTGCTGTGCCGTGTGCTGTGAGGAGAATATTTTTCTTTAAAAAGATCTGGATGTTCTGTTTGTGCCCGTAAGACGTATTTGTTAAGCGAATTACGGACACCGGAAGGAGTTATGCGTCCATTCCTTTGATTGATAAAAATATGCCGCTTTGCTTCATGACAAATGTTGTTTTCTTTTAAGAATTGCTTTAGCAGATTTGAAGATGCGTTCATAAGCGGAACAGTTCGTGATTTCTTGCCCTTGCCATACAAGTGAACTGTCGTAGGATTACCAAACTTAATATCACCAACTGTCAGGTTGCAAAGTTCTTGAACTCTTGCACCACTATCATATAAAACGCTTAATAGCACAAGGTCCCGCCGCTCATTAGCTTTCTGGGTGTTAGGCATTTGTAACAGAATTTTCATTTCTTCCACAGTAAAATATGAGATTGTGTTTTTAGCTGTCTTTTTTACTGGTATATTGATGATTTCCGAGCAAATGTTAAGTGCCGATATACTTCTTCGAGAAGCATATTTGAAAAAAGATGAAATAGCAGCTAAACGGGAATTACGTGAAGAAGCAGAATAATTACGTTCTTCTTCCAGCCAAAGCAAAAAACATTCGATTTTTTTGCCACTGATATGCTTGTAATCCATTCGATACGGCTGAATTTTAAATGTTTTTTCATAGTACTCAAATAAAATCCTAAAAGCGTCCTTGTAAGAATTAATAGTGTTTACGCTGTACCCCTTAACGCTGGGAAGATAAACTTCAAAATAGTCTTGCAGATGATTTAAAAAGACAGTAGATTTCATAGTAGCCCCTCCGGAAAAATGCATTCAGAATAAGCACTGGATTTTTCAATAATACTCTGATAGTACTCACTGGTTAATTGTAGATATCGCTCAGTTCCATAAATGTTTTCGTGTCCTAAATACGTTGAAAGTATAGGAACCGAGTAATAGCAATCAATACCGGCGGCTTGTTGATTCGCCAATGATTTCACTGCAAAAGTATGACGGAAGTTATGAAGTGAGACAGCCCTATTATTATCATCATTTTTGCTTAAATCTACTCCTGCGATTTCAAGCACCTTTTTTAGATTGTAGTGTGCCCAGCTTTGAGTGACGTATATATTATCACGAGTAGAGCGTGAAGGGAAGAAACAATCATCCGCTGAAGAGTTCATATGAATTGCTCTGATATATAACGAGCATATTTCACAAAGCGATGGATGCATGGGAACGATTCGATCCTTCTTACCCTTAGCATTTCGTATGAATAACACACCTTCATCTATTCGAACATCCTTCAGTTTAAGATGAAGAGCTTCACTGATTCTTAAGCCACAACCGAAAAGGACCCTTACGAGAACAGGAAAGGTTATCGGCGTGTTAATAAACGGCATTTTTGTCGTTAAATTATCACTTGCGTTAAAAATTCTTTCTAATTCGTTTTCGGTAAAAATATGCGGCTTGAAATCGTGCTTGTAACGATTGTTAATAGGAATATAAGCTTCATATCCTAAAGCATTAAGGTGTATAGCAAACCTTCTGTACGTGGTAGTATATCTTACGATGGTATTGTCATGTTTTTGAAGCGAGCCTTGCCACCCTTCAATAACTGGAGCAGAAAGCACTTTTTCTGAATGGTTGATAAGGCAAAGATAATCATCTAATGTTTTAAGCATATAAGGTTCGCCGATAAAGGTGTGCCCTAAATTGATTTTTAGCTCAATATAATTTTCGATTTCTGTTTTAAAAACGCTGTTGTAAGAGTGGTTGCACCGAGAATTATCCAATGCTTTCGCCTCCTTTACTAAGCCATTGTTCAAACAAACCAGATGGAGGCGGCACTTCTAAGGCACATTTGCGAAGTGCATCAATGTCAATTTTGGCATAATATTGAGTCGATGTTGGCGCCCTGTGCCCAAGTACTTTTTGAATTGTAGGATAACTGTTCCCCTCGCTTAGTAACGCACTTGCTAAACTTGATCGCAGTGAATGTGGACCCATGTGTTTACCAAGAGTATTTATCTCCGCCTGCCTCATGCAGCGCTTAACAAAAAATGTTATCGTTGCTTTGCTCATCGGCTGTATTGGTGGTTTCGCAGATAAAAATACGTTCTGGTAATCACTATCAGGGCGAGCGTTATCAATATAGTCTAACAAGGCAAGTTTAACATCATCAACCATAGGCAATATCAGATAAACACCTGTTTTGATTTGTGTGAATTCTATGGTGCTGTCACTAAAATTCAAATTGCTGATTTTCAGGTTCACAACATCAGAACTGCGCAAACCCAGTCTGCAAATAAGCAACAGAACAGCGTAACTTCTTTTGCCGGAAACCGTATTTCTGTCAATTGTTTCAAGCATTTTTTCAACTTCTAATTTAGAGTACACAGAGGGATGAGGCTTTGAACGCTTCGTTGCGGGAACAACAATACTCAAATCTTTTGAATGAAAACCTGCCCTGTAAATGAATTTAAGAAATATTTTTAAGGCGAAAGTGTATGAAGACCTGTCACTAATATTCTTAAAGGAATCCATTACTAACTGAGGTGTAATTTCATCAAGTGATAAAATATTGTTGTTGTTTAAAAATTCAGCGAAAATAATTGTGTTTTTCCGCAAATACGTTCTTGTGCTTTCAGAATAGCGAGCATTAATATAATCTTCATATGAAAGCAGTTGTTGTTTAAATGCTTCAGGATATTCTAATTGTAAGGATTTACGGCTTCGGATATTTCTGCCATAATAAATATTATCTGCTTTTGAAATAACCGAGTGGGCAACTATCTTAATGTTTTGACCATTTTCGGGGTACAAACATTCAAGATGAGATAAAAAACGCTGTCCAAAATCAGGTGAATATTCGTTTTCACCGCAAGATTCCGCATAGTCAGCAAGTCGTTTCAATGCAGATTTGTTCCGATTTATGGAATCATTGCTGTATCCGTTTTGGATCAAATACTCAATTATCTGCTCTGAAACATTAATAATTTTCAAAATAATCACAACCTTTCTTTGAATATGAGTAATATCATACCAGAAAGGTAATATTATGTGCTGTGTTTTCTGCAAAAATCCTGTAATTCTAACGATTTACAAGTGTTTTTTCGGTTGCAGTTCACAGCACATAATACATCTCATATGCTTAAGCGTATGAGATATACAAGTTGTACTTGCCATCGCTGCGTTTTTCGTACCAAACGCTGAAATCGGTAAAGTCCTCAACATTTTTGTATCGGTTGAGCCTTGACCTAATATCTCTTTTTGCTGATTCTCCGTTAGTAGCGGATACAACTATTGGCGTATCCCAACAATCTGTAACGGAGGAATCATAGTTCAGCCCTAAACCTTTGCCGTAATTCTTTGCATAGCTCACAAAAGAGGCAATGTCAACCGAAGGGGCAGCTGTTGTCGTTTCTTTCTTTGTAGTGGTCTGCTTCTGCGTTGTGGTTGCCTTTGCAGTAGTAGTTTCCTTTTTTGTTGTACTCTGCTTTTGTGTGGTTGCAGGCTGAACAGTTGTGTGCTGTTTGGTAGTAGATTGCCTTTGCGTAGTAGTCGGATTTGTTGTTGCTTGCTCATTTCGTGTGGTTGTTGTAGCCGTTGTTTCCACATTGGTTGTTGAATTTTCAACTGTTGTCAACTCGGTTGTGGAAATCTCTGTTGTTTCTGTTTCAATCTCGGTAATTTCTGTATTACCATCCGAAAAAGAAACAGGCTTTTCTTTTTCAACCGCCGCGTTACTGCAAGCTGCAAGCATAAGTGTTATTACCGCCAAAACAATCAATATGATTTTCTTCATAATACCATCTCCTTTGCCTATATCGTACTACCAAAATCCGATGTAGACAAAGATGCGAATCAGCCCATCGGAACCACCTCCTTTTCTTTATTTTGTAAGACCTTATGTGTGTAGTTAATTACTAACACATACTTATCTTTCGGTTAGTATTGTTGGTTAATATATGGGGTTAGATTGTAAGAAAGGGGTGTGTGAAATTTGTAGCCACACTACCTTTCATCACGGTTTCTCTGTCTTTGCAAAAAACGGTTGTAATGTTCAAGCGCTTTGCAGACATATTCCTCCGTTTTTTCGGCAGGCAAGGTCTTGGGTAGCAGTTTTCTCACTCTGTCCCCACGAAAAACGAGCTTTTCGTGCTGATTACCTTTTTCCTCTGACAAGATTTCAACGATTTTTTTCGTGTCAAGTATGCCATCGTTAAACATCTTCCTTAATTGGATTGTTTGTGCATGAGAAGGAAAGCACTCATTTTCATCAATGAAATCAACAATATATCTTTGCGTATCCTCATCAAGATATGACATCTCAACCGCAGGTCGCATACCGATTTTGCCTTCATCAACAAACTCAAGCAGTTCAGGGACAAGATTAGTCAAGCAGATATATCGTCTTATCTGTTCTCGGCTTTCGCCAACCTTTTCAGATAAATTATCTCTGGACTTGTGCCCCACTGGTGCACAAGTTAAATCTGTGCGTTTTCCTTGGTGTTTCATAGCGTCATAAAGAATCTTGTAGGCAAACGCTTTCTCGCTTGGCAGCATATTTTCTCTCTGATGAATATTGCTTTCAACCATAACAATAGCGGCACTATCGTCATCATAGTTACACACCATAGCGTGAATTTTGTCTTGCCCTGCAAGCTCGGTTGCTCTTTTTCGTCGGTGTCCGGCAATCATTTCATATCTGCCGTCTGCTTTTTCCCTGACAAGTACGGGATAGAGTAATCCGTTATCCATTATGCTCTCGGTTAATTGAAGCATTTTATCATCTTCAATGACCTTGAATGGGTGGTTAGGGAAACTGTCAATTAACGACACATCAATATCCTTAACCTCTACAATACGATTTTTGTTTTCTTCCAAACTATCATCTCCTTTCTTTTGAAAACAAAAAAGCCACCTGCTTATTTTCATAAACAAGTGGCTATGTATTAATAGCTATTTAGTTTTAGGTGTTTGCTTCGAGGATTTCTTCAAGTGTTCTGGGTCGGTAATTCATATATTTCATCATACAGCCGACATTATACATCTGGCTTTTCTTTTGGTGCTGCTCTCGCATTTGATATTGGAAGTCCTCTATCATCGTCCATTCAAAAGTAGCGTGAACATGACCGTACAGATGATACCAATTGTAGAAGTGCTTATTGTAACAAGGAATAGGGTAATGGCAAAGCACAACGCCTGTGCCGTCACCGAAGGATATTTCCTTGTAGTCAACGATTTCAACGAATTGCTGTTGAAAGTCAGCACTCTTAACAAGCTTGTGATCGTGATTACCAATGCACAAATGCTTTTTGCCGTTCAGCCTTTTCAGAATGTTTACGGTTTTCAATGCTGAATACCAACTTATATCACCAAGTATCCAAACATCGTCATCAGTGCCGACTGTATCATTCCATTGGTTGATGAGATATTCATCGTGTTCCTCAATTGTTGAGAACGGGCGGCAATCAAATCGAAGTATGTTTCTATGACCGAAGTGTAGGTCTGATATGAAGTATGTCATTTTTGCACCTCCTTTTTGAACAGTATATCGGATACCAATTTAGATGTAAACTATGCATTTGAATAGTACCTATAAAAACACAAAAAGGGCAGTCACTTTAGATTAAAAACTGACTGCCCTTAATTAGAATAATTCAATTAATTAGTACCCAAGTTAGTACCCAAATTTATACCCAAATACCCAAGTTTTCTACCCAAATTTTTTCGATTTGTACAGGGTCTGTATCGACTTGTATCGACATTTATGAAACGCCGTAAACGCAGTGATAGAGCCATTTTGGGCGAAAAATAAAGCGATAGAGGGGTTTTCCTTCTATCGCTATATCGTGGTGACCCGGACGGGAATTGAACCCGTGTTACCGCCGTGAAAGGGCGGTGTCTTAACCTCTTGACCACCGGGCCGTTGGTGGCTTTAACTGGATTCGAACCAGTGACACCGCGGGTATGAACCGCGTGCTCTAGCCAACTGAGCTATAAAGCCAAATCCATGCCTTTTCATAAATGCAAGAGAAATTATATCTTATAATTAGCAAAAAGTCAACACTTTTTTTAATTATTATTGAGCTGATTAATAAACAGCACATATGTTTGACAATAAACAATATAAATGCTACTATATTAATAATAATTATGTTAGAGGACAGAATGATGGATAAAATCAGCAATAAGCAGCAACAGATTTTTAATTTCATAAAGGACTTTATTGATGAAAAAGGAACTGCGCCCTCTGTTCGTGAAATCGGAGAGGCTGTTGACCTTAAATCTTCATCAACGGTTCAGTATCACATAATGGCGCTCATTGATGCAGGCTACCTTGAGAAAGGCGAGGCTAATCAAAAGCGAACCCTTAAAATTGCAAAGAAGGGCAGCAACACCTATCATGTTCCTCTACTCGGAACCGTTACCGCCGGCAAGCCGATTCTTGCCGTTGAAAGCATTGAGGACTATATTCCCGTTTCAATCAACTCAAAGGGAAAAGAGCTTTTTGCTCTCAGGGTTAAGGGAGATTCAATGATAAATGCGGCTATTTGCGACGGCGACATTGTTATCGTTGAAAGAACGCCCTATGCCGAAAACGGAGATATTGTTGTTGCGCTTATTGAGGACGAAGCAACGGTTAAACGATTTTATGCTGAAAACGGGCATTTCCGCCTTCAGCCGGAAAACGAAAACTATGAACCGATTATCGTAGACGAGCTTGCTGTTCTCGGCAAAATAATCTCTTTAATAAGAAATTACAACTGATTTAGCAAATCCATATGAACTATTGATATTTTACCATTATTGTCTTATAATATACTGAATAATATTTATCATAATTCTAAGGAGAAAAACCATGGCAGAATGTAACCACGATTGTTCAAGCTGCTCAAGCAACTGCAGCGAAAGAGATCAGAAACAGAGCTTCCTCGCCGAAGCTAATCCATATTCAAAAGTTAAAAAGGTTATCGGCATTGTTTCGGGCAAGGGCGGAGTAGGCAAAAGCCTTGTAAGCTGCCTTCTTGCGGCAAAATGTCAAAAGGAAGGGCTTAAATGCGGAGTTCTTGACGCCGATATAACAGGCCCTTCGGTTCCCAAATCCTTTGGCGTTACCAAAAACGCTCTTCAGGATGAAACAGGACTTCTTCCCAATGTCAGCAAAAACGGAACAAAGATTATGAGCATAAACCTTCTTCTTGAGGATGAAAATGCGCCCGTAGTCTGGAGAGGTCCGGTTATCAGCGGTGTTATTCAGCAGTTCTGGAGCGATGTTAACTGGGGCGAGCTTGATTTCCTCTTTGTTGATATGCCCCCCGGAACAGGCGACGCAGCATTAACTGTTTTTCAGTCGCTTCCCGTTGACGGAATTATTATTGTTTCAACCCCTCAGGACCTTGTTAAAATGATTGTTAACAAGGCGTTCAATATGGCAAAGATGATGGATATTCCCGTTCTTGGCGTTATTGAGAATATGAGCTATTATGAATGCCCTGATTGCGGCAAAAAAATCAACATTTTCGGCGAATCACAGATTGATGAAACCGCAAAGGAGCTTAAGGTTCCCGTTCTTGCAAAGCTTCCCATCAACCCCGAAAACGCAAAGCTTGTTGATGAGGGCAGAGTTGAAGATATTGAATGCGAAGAGCTTGACGGACTTGTTAATGCGCTTCAGATTTTCTAAAAAAAGTTATTAATAAATCGAATATAAGGAGGAAAACCTATGCCGAAAAGAGAAGGATATATCTCTTGGGACGAATATTTTATGGGCGTTTCGCTTCTTGCTTCAATGCGAAGCAAGGACCCCAGCACTCAGGTTGGCGCCTGTATTGTCAGCACTGAAAACAAGATTATGTCCGTTGGATACAACGGTTTCCCGAGAGGCTGCAGCGATGATGATTTTCCGTGGGAGCGTTCTGCCGAGGAGCAAAACGATACAAAATATCCCTTTGTCTGCCACGCAGAGCTTAACGCAATTCTCAATGCCGGCGGTCAGAATCTTGCCGGCTCTAAAATCTATGTTGCTCTTTTCCCCTGCAACGAATGTGCAAAGGCAATCATCCAGAGCGGAATAAAAGAGGTTATCTACATATCCGATAAATATGCTTCAACTCCGGGAACAATTGCAAGCAAAAAAATGCTTGATGCCGCAGGAGTTAAATACACAAAGTTCAACAGCGATAAAACAATCACCTTTTCTTTTAACGAAAGTGAAGTTTAATTATGAAAGCTGAAAACAAAAAGCTTGATATTGACATATATGATTTTGATAAAACAATTGTTCCCTTCGACAGCGGAACATTGTTTTTCATATATTCAATGCTTCATTATCCCTGGTGCATGGTTTTTCTTCCCTTCATCGGTCTTGCATTTCTTGCAATGGTTATCGGGCTTATTCATTTCACTCAGTTTAAAAAGGTTTGCTACATATACGTTTTGTTTATTCCGAAGAAAAAGGCTGTTGCTAAGTTCTGGGATAAATACGAAAAGGATGTTCACCCCTGGTTTAATGAAAGAAAAAGATATTCCGTTGTTATCAGCGCAAGCCCCGATTTTCTGCTTGAAGAAATCGGCAAAAGGCTTGGCTTTAACGAGCTGATTGCAACGCGCCACAGCACAAAAACAGGAATCATCGTCGGCAAAAACTGCCGGGGCGAAGAAAAGGTTCGCCGCCTTTTTGAAATATTTGATAAAAACGATATAAACATTATTGATGTTTATTCTGATTCACTCAAATACGACAAGCATATTTTCGCTCTTGCAACGGGAAAATGCTTTCATATTGTTGACGGCGAAAAAAACGAGTTTAAATATTCAGAGGTTTATAACGACTAATGAAATACTTTTTAAGAGTTTTTATAGTTCTTATCCTTGCCGCAGGCGTTATTTTCGGAATGTTTCGCTACACTCATCCCGAAGAGCTTCAAAGCAATAACAGCCAAAAGCTGACAACGGTTTCAAAGCCTGCTGCAACCGAAAAAAATTCAAACAGAGTTCTTCTCGCCTCCCTTGAGAAAGACGGATATTATCTTTACAAGGGCTCAAAGGGCGTTCTTTTAAGGCACGGCAAAAACGAATTCACCTTCACAAGCTGGAGCAGATTAATTGACGCCGAGCCCCCCCTTATGCGCCTTGCGGACTTTAACGAGGACGGAAAAGACGAGCTTCTTATCAGAGCGGTCAGCGAAAAGAGGGAGGACGGAAGCTTTATTTATGAAATATATCTTCTTATTCCGAAAACCGACACCAACGGTAAAGAAGCATTTGATGTTGTTTACGCCTCAAAAAACACATGGACAAGCATTTTAAACAACAATATCATTGAAGAGGTGCGCCAGCTTAAGTCCTGCAACAAAATCATTCAGTTTGCAATGAATACAAAGGATAAATCCATTGCATATGACAAGGCAACGGGAATTGCAAAAAGCGGTTATGCAGGCTACGCGAGAGCGCTTCAGAATGATAAAGGTCAGTATATGACCATTGATAAATGGACCAAGGGCAACGGAATATATCAGGTAAGCGATGACAACAAAATCAGCGTAAGCATTGACATAAACATTTCATATAAAGACTCAACAAAGGTTCAAAGTGCAGGAATAGTTTATTTCGAGTTGTTTTTAAACAGTAAAAACAATTTTCAGGTAACCGAAAGAAGTATGGTTTTCAAGGCAAACAAGGAATACAGGGTTTCCAACCCGAAGAAAACCGCTAAGGAGCCCTGGAGCTACACTGAAAATAATTCGGACAAAAATCCGTCGAAGGCACAAGAAGTTATTCAGTGGATTAAATACTCCCCCGATTTCAGCTCCGATATTATCACTCAGACAAAGGATTTAAACCCTGAAATTTCTGATATAAACAAAATCCAAAAGATAAAATTGACCGAAAACTTTGCTGAGCTGACAGCGAAGAGCGGATGCTCTTTTGAAGAAAAGTCAGTTAATACGGGTGAGTTTTCCGTTATCCTCAACGATAAATACGATATTTCATACACTGCCGAAATAATCAAAACCAAAAACGGCGAAATTCTTAAAATAACCTTTGATAAAGCATATCCTCAAAGCGAAATCAAGAAAATCACCATTAATTACGGAGCAAAATAGGATATGTCTACAAAAAACGATGTTCTAAGGCTTTTAATTTCCTCATCAAATGAATATATCAGCGGTCAGGAGCTTGCAAAAATGCTTAAAGTAAGCAGAGCAGCTGTTTGGAAGGCGATTAAATCCCTTGAAAAAGACGGCTTCAATATTAAGGCAAAAACTAACAAGGGTTATTGTCTTGATGACAAAAACGATATTTTAAACGCAGAAATACTCAAGGAGAAGCTCGGCGGTCTTGAAACGCACTACTACGCCTCTATTGATTCCACGAACACTCAGGCAAAGAGGCTTATAAACGAAGGCAACAACAGCACTATACTTCTTGTTGCCGATGAGCAGACCGAAGGTCGCGGCAGACAGGGAAAAAGCTTTTATTCCCCGGCATTAACGGGAATATATATGAGCTATGTTTTTCATCCTATGGCTGACTTTGCAACCTCCGTTTCCTCAACAACTGCGGCGGCGGTTGCAGTATGCAGAGCAATTGAGGGATTAAGCAATAAGCGCCCCGAAATAAAATGGGTTAACGACGTTTATTTAAACGGCAAAAAAATCTGCAGAATTTTATGCGAGGCGATAACCGATTTTGAAACTCAAACCGTTTCCTCCGTTATTGTCGGAATCGGAATGAATATCAAAACAATTGATTTTCCCGACTTTGTTGAAAATGCTTCCTGTCTCGGCGAAAATATCAAAAGAGCGGATATGATTGCTAAAATAACAGAGGAGCTTGAAAAGGTTCTTTCGGGCAGTTATGATGATTTTATTGATTACTATCGCAGTCATTCAATGATAATCGGCAAAAAAATCGACTTCATTGAAAACGGAGTTGTTGCCCACGCAACCGCAATTGAAATAGACCCTAACGGCGGTCTGAAGGTTCAGCTTGATTCAGGGGAAATCAAAACTCTGCGCAGCGGAGAAATAAGCATAAGGAAAAGGAGCGATTAATATGGCACTTTCACCACTTTTCATTTTATACATAGTTATTGTTTTCTCATTTTTAGTAACATCAATATTTATGTTCAAGCCAAAGGGAAATGAAACGGTACATATAATCTTTTTCTGGCTTGCTGTTGCACTTTCCTGCCTCGTTACCTTCATAAATGCAACAGCGCTTCCGATTGAATATACGAATAAGGTTATCGCAGCATGGTGCGGATTGCTTTTCACCGCAGTCGGAATAATAATAAGAATGATTGCGGGAAAAACAAATTCAATAGCGAATGTTCTTGTTATGCTTTCAACAGTCTATGGCTGCGCAGGATACTTCTTATTGAATTAAGAATGAAAAATTGAGAATGAAGAATTCAGGATGGGACAACTGGGGACAGTCCCCAGTTGAAATTTTAAGTTTCATCAGATAAATATTTGGAAAAAGTCTTGACTCCTACGTTGCGTAATAGTTTAAAGTGTACTTATCGATAGGAGGAAATGATATGCATGAATTTATAATAGAAATAGTAAAATCAGATGAGATTTATCGAAAGAT
>JAFUZY010000060.1 GCA_017476375.1 Eubacterium sp. | reverse complement strand
TTGCAGGAATGCTTACCTCATCGGGCCAGGCAGCTAATTTCTATGCTGTTTTCAATATTGCCCAGGCTGGCGACCATATTGTTTCATCTTCCGCTATCTATGGCGGAACCTTCAACCTCTTCAATGTAACAATGAAGAAGCTCGGTATTGATTTCACTTTCGTTCCCCCTCACGCAAGTAAAGAGGAAATTCAAGCTGCAATCAAGCCAAACACGAAGGCAATTTTCGGCGAAACAATTTCTAATCCGAGCCTTGATATTTTGGATATAGAAACCTTTGCAAAGATTGCGCATAAAAACGGAATTCCGCTTATTATAGACAACACCTTTGCAACCCCGATTAACTGCCGTCCGTTTGAATTTGGCGCAGATATTGTAACCCATTCAACAACTAAATATATGGAGGGTCACGCTTCAACAATCGGCGGTGTAATCGTTGATTCGGGAAATTTTGACTGGAAACAGAATGATAAATTCCCGGGGCTCACAACTCCTGATGAGAGCTATCACGGTATTGTTTATGTTGAAACCTTCGGCAAGGGCGCATACATAACAAAAGCAACCGTTCAGCTTATGAGGGATTTAGGCTCAATTCAGGCGCCCCAAAATGCTTTTCTTCTGAATGTCGGACTCGAAACCCTTCACCTTCGTGTGCCCCGTCACTGTGAAAACGCACTCAAAGTTGCAAAATATCTTAAAACCAATGATAAAATCACTTGGGTTAAATGCGCAATGCTTGAAGATGACGACCAGCATGATTTAGCGGCGAAATATATGCCGAACGGAACCTGCGGCGTTGTTTCATTCGGTATAAAGGGAGGAAGAGAGGCTGCAACTAAATTTATGGATTCATTAAAACTTGCGGCAATCGTTACCCATGTAGCAGACGCTCGAACCTGTTGCCTTCATCCTGCCTCAACAACCCACCGTCAGCTAACTGACGAACAGCTTGAAGAATGCGGAGTAAGTCCTGATTTAATCCGTTTTTCCTGCGGAATTGAAAGTGCGGAGGATATTATTGCGGATATCGAACAGGCACTAAGTCAGCTTTAATCAAAAGGGCGGATAATCCGCCCTTATTTAGTAATCCAATTGTAAACCACTTATTATTTTTTAGTTGACATTCCTTTTCTTCATAGCTAAAATGTTCAAAGAGGAACAAATTATGGAAGAAAAAGCAAATAACAAAAAATTTAAAACAATTGATTTGGCATACATCGGTTTATCGGCATCGCTTATTGCAATATGCTCGTGGATTTCTATTCCGCTTGCAGTTCCGATAACTCTTCAAACGCTTGGCGTTTGCCTTGTTTCAGGTCTTTTCGGAGCAAAAAGAGGCACTTTTGCAACATTAATTTATATTCTTCTCGGAGCTATCGGAGTGCCTGTTTTTTCAGGATTCAAGGGCGGAATAGGCGTTCTCTTCGGCTCAACAGGCGGATATATTATCGGCTTTATATTCACCGCTCTTATCGTCGGAATTGTCAGCGATAAAACGAAGGGCAAATTCTGGCAGGTGTTGCTTGCAATGATTGGCGGTGTTTTAGTCTGCTATGTTTTCGGAACAGTCTGGTTTGCAGTTGTTTATGCAAAAACAAGCGAGCCTGCAAGCCTTTTAAAAATCCTCGGCTGGTGCGTTTTCCCGTTCTTAATCCCCGATGCAGTTAAAATTGCTCTTGCAGCAATACTTTCAAACAGATTAAAAAAGTTCGTCAAATAAATCCCATTGAAATTCTCAAAATAAATAAGGTGGCTGATTACATTGCAAGTGTAAAATGAAAGTGGACACGAAAAGTGTTCGCTTTCATTTTTTTGTTGTATAATAAAGAAAAGGAGGAAATAAAATGGGAAAGCAAAGGAAATATACGCCTGAATTCAAAATACAATGTGTAAAAGAAGTATTGGAAGGCAAAAAATCAGAATGGAAAATAGCGAAAGAATATGAAATAAGCCGAAGTAGCATACAACAATGGATAGAGCACTATCAAATACACGGAGAAGAATACTTTTACGAGGAACACCGAGGTAGAAATTTAGGGAACCCATACGCAGCGTTACACAGAAAGAAAAACCTTTCCGAGTTGGAAAGGCTTGAACTTGAGAATTTAAAATTGCGTATAGAGAACGAACGGTTAAAAAAAGGCTACATGGTGAAAGGAGTTGGTGCAAACAAGGAGTTCGTTACCTTCAAAGACAAGAATATGAAATCATAGAGGAATTAAGAAAAGAATATCCTGTAACAATGCTTTTGAAATTGATGAGCATAAACCGTTCGGGATATTATGCATGGAGAAAACGCAGAGGAAAGCTTAACTGTTATGAACAAAACCGGATTGATTTAACCAAACTGTTGAGAGAACAACATCAAAAGCATAAGTGCTATGGATATCATAATCTTGCAGAGAAAATCAGAGAAGAAACCGGCTGGATGTTTTCGGATAATCTTGCTCACAAATGCTGTAAATATGCAGGTATTCGCTCTTTAGCAAGAAAAACATATCATCCCACAAAGGGCAAAGAACATATTAAATACGGTAATATTGTTGCAGGTAATTGGAACGCAAATGAGCCAATGCAAATTGTTGTATCGGATATGACAATGATAAAAACAAAATACTGCAAATGGGAATGGACATTTGCAGTAGACACATTTAATAATGAGATTATTGCATCTTCAGTATCAAGAAAAATCGGAGACACAAGAACATATATTGAAGTTGCAAAACAGGTTGCAGATAAAGCAAAAGAGCAAACACGCCCAACCGTTTTCCACACAGACCAAGGCGCCGTTTACTCTTCACAAGCGTTCCTTAACGCTCATTCACATTGTACCAATATTATACGCTCAATGTCAAGAGTGGGAACACCAACCGACAACCCGATTATTGAGGCTCTTAATGGTTGGATTAAAGAAGAACTGCGAATAGACTTTGATATATACCACTGCAAAGATGTTCCTACACTTATCAAAAACTACATAACCTACTACAACACTGAACGCCCTTCTGCCAAATGCGGCAGAAAAAGCCCCGTTCAGTTCAGAACTGAACAGGGCTTTCCTAACTAATTCATTTATACTTTTTTTATTGTCCACTTTTACTTGACAATTTCA
>JAFUZY010000059.1 GCA_017476375.1 Eubacterium sp. | reverse complement strand
GGTACTCCCCGCTTAACGGGGAGATGTCAGCGCTCGCGCTGACAGAGGGGAGCGTCTGCGCTAGCAAAAGGGGGACCGCCTGCGGTGGATGAGGTGTGTAAAAAAATTACGAGTTGATGATTATGAGTTATTTATGGGAAAAGAATATAAGAAAAATTGAGCCCTATGTTCCGGGTGAGCAGAGCAAGGAGAAAAACATTGTTAAAATCAATGCTAACGAAAACCCCTATCCCCCCTCACCCAAGGCAATTCAGGCAATAAAGGATTTCAGCGCAGATAAGCTGCGCTTTTATCCTGACGCGAACGCTTATCCTTTAAAGAAGGCGCTTGCTGATTATTACAATGTTGAAGCTGATAACATCTTTCTCGGTAACGGAAGCGATGATGTTATTGCGCTTTGCTTTCAGACCTTTTTCTGTTCGGATAAACCCATTGTTTTTCCCGATATAACATATAGCTTCTATCCCGTTTGGTGCAGGCTTTTCAACATTCCTTTTAAAAACTATAAGCTCGACGAAAGCTTCAGAATAAACGCTGAGGACTACAGGGAAGAAAACGGAGGAGTTATTCTTCCCAACCCGAATGCACCGACATCAATCGGCGAAGGGCTTGGTTTTATTAAGAAAATTCTTGATTATAATCAAAATTCGATTGTTATTATTGATGAGGCATATGTTGATTTCGGAGGAACAAGCTGCATAGAGCTTACCAAGAAATATAAAAACCTCGTTGTTACGGGAACCTTTTCAAAATCTCGTTCTCTTGCATCGCTGAGAATCGGTTTTGCCGTTGCCGATAAAGAGCTTATATCGTATCTTGAGGCGGTTAAAAATTCATATAATTCCTACACGGTTGATTCCCTTTCAATTGCCGCCGGCGTTGCCTCGGTTGAGGATGATGAATATTTTAAAGAAACCTGCAGAAAGGTTATTAAAACAAGGGAAAGAGTAACAAACGAGCTTGAAGCTCTTGGATTTGAGGTTCTTCCCTCTTCATCAAATTTCATAATGGCAACCCACGGTGATTATTCGATGAAGGAAATGTTTGAATTTCTTAAAAAGAAAAACATTTTCATCCGCTATTTCAACGGCGAAAGAATAAATAAATATGTTCGCATAACAATTGGCACAGATGATGAAATGGATATTTTCTTAAACGGAGTCAGGGAGTTTATCAAATGAAAACATTTTTAAAAATTATAGGCGTTATTTCAAACATTCTCTGCTTTGCCGCAGGAATATGGGTTAGCGTTACAATGCTTTTTGAGCTTGATTTTTATTCGGTTTTATTTATTCCGGGAATGAGCTCAGCCGAAAGTCTTTATTTCAATATGATTATGTTTGTTGTTGGCGTTGCGGCGCTTATGTTTGTTATTCCGGCGCTCAGCGAAGAGAAAGCCCAAAGCGTTGAGTTTCCGACAATGCTTGCAATAATTCCGCTGATAATTTCGGTTATCGGAATTATAACCTCCTTCACGCTGTGGGAAACAAGGGAAAAGATAATCGTTATTCTTTCATCAATTCTCTATTTCCTGCTTTCAGGAACAATAATCTATAACGGCGCAAAAATCTTTCAGATAAATAAATAAAACAAATCGGCTGATTCACATCAACGTGAATCAGCCGATTTTAATTTATATAAATTCTTTAATTGAGTCAACAAAATCGTTCATTTCATCAAAAACAACTTCAACTATAATTGACCAGTTAATTCCCTCATAATCATGAACTAACCTGTGTCTTAATCCTGAAACCACGTTCCACGGTATTTCCGGATGCTCGCTTTTCAGTTCAGGACTTATTTTATAAACCTGTTCGCCAATATTGTAAAGCGGAGTTGTAACAGCCCATTGAGAAAACTCATCTTCTAAAAGCGACTCTTTTGTTATATTATGCTCTTTAATTTGATTTTGAAGGGCATTCCATGTATTGATAATTTTCTTAATTCTTTCTGAGTCAGATTTAATCATGCTATCTTAATCCCCTCTTTCATAATACTATCATAAAAAGGAGTTCCTTTGTTAACTTCACAAATTTCAAATGCGTCAACCTTTTTTCCGGTCATTTGGCTCAATTCTTCAGAAAAAGCAAAGATGTTTGATTTTCTGAAATTCTTTCCGCCGAAAACAACAACGTCAACATCGGAATCTGGTGTTTCTTCACCCCTTGCCCATGAGCCGAAAAGAAGCGCATATTCTGCATTATAGCGCACAAGAAGTATCTTTATTGAATTTTCAATTTCCAATCTTGTTGGCATAAAATCAACGCCTTTCCTTTTTCTAACTATATTATATACATAATAATGCAAAAAAGCAACCGATTTTACTCGGTTGCTTTTGTTCATACTAAAATTATTCAAATGCTTTTCTTACAGAAGCAAGTTCGTCTGCAAGCTCTTTGGGAAGTCTGTCGCCAAACTTAGCATAAAGCTCGTCAACGCCCTTGAATTCCTCTTCCCATGCCGCCTTATCAACATCAAGAATTGAATCAAGAGTTTCAAGAGAAATATCAAGACCTTCGCGGTTGATATCCTTTGCATAAGGAAGATATCCGATAGGAGTTTCCTGAGCGTCTACCTTGCCTTCGCAACGGTCGATAATCCAGTCGAGAACACGAAGGTTATCGCCGAATCCGGGCCAGATAAAGTCGTCGTTTTCATCCTTGCGGAACCAGTTAACATTGAAAATCTTGGGAGCTTTTTCAGGATCAAGGCCTTCGCCGATTTCAATCCAGTGTTTCCAGTAATCGCCCATATTATATCCGCAGAACGGAAGCATAGCCATCGGGTCGCGGCGAACAACGCCAACTGCGCCGGTTGCGGCAGCGGTTGTTTCAGAGCCCATAATCGAACCAACGAATACGCCGTTGTTCCAGCTCTTTGACTGATAAACAAGCGGAGTGAGCTTTGCTCTTCTTCCGCCGAATACGAATGCCGAAATCGGAACGCCGTTCGGATTTTCAAATTCGGGGCTCAGGCAGGGACAGTTAACTGCAGGAGCAGTAAATCTTGAGTTAGGATGAGCGCCGTATTCGCCCTGCGGGTCCTCGCCGTTCCAGGGATTGCCCTTCCAGTTGATAGCATTTGTCGGAGGATTCTTGTCAAGTTTCTCCCACCAAACAGTGTTGTTATCAAGATTGTGGCAAACGTTGGTAAAGATTGTTCCCTTCTTTGTTGCAGCAAGAGCGTTTGGATTTGATTTTTCGTTTGTTCCGGGTGCAACGCCGAAGAATCCGTTTTCGGGATTAATTGCATAAAGTCTTCCGTCGGGACCTTTTCTGATCCATGAAATATCGTCGCCTACGCACTCAACCTTATATCCCTTTGCAAGGTATCCTTCAGGAGGAATAAGCATTGCAAGGTTTGTTTTTCCGCAAGCAGAAGGAAATGCAGCGCAGATGTATTTTGTTTCTTCGCCGGGTCTTGTTAAGCCGAGAATGAGCATATGCTCAGCCTGCCAGCCTTCATTTTTGCCGAGATAAGAAGCAATACGAAGCGCAAAACACTTTTTACCGAGAAGAACATTTCCGCCGTATGCTGAGTTAACGGAAATAATTGTGTTATCCTCGGGGAACTGAACAATCCATCTGTTTTCAGGGTCAACATTGCACTTGCAGTGCATACCGCGAACCCAGTCATCGCTGTCGCCAAGGCAGTCAAGAACGGCTTTGCCGACTCTTGTCATAATAGCCATATTGAGAACAACGTAGATAGAATCTGTTATTTCAATACCGATTTTAGAAAACGGAGAACCAACAGGACCCATTGAATAAGGAATGATATACATTGTTCTTCCCTTATATGATTCCTTAGCAATATCATCAAGCATTGCGTAGCATTCTTTGGGGTCCATCCAGTGGTTAGTCGGACCTGCATCCTCTTCCTTTGAAGTGCAGATAAGGGTTCTTGCCTCAACACGGGCAACGTCGTTTTCTGCAGTTCTGTGGAGATAGCAGCCGGGAAGAAGCTCTTCGTTAAGCTTAATCATTTCTCCGGTTTCGCAAGCCTCTGCTCTGAGAGCGTCAAGCTGCTTTTCCGAGCCGTCAATCCAGATAATCTGCGCAGGCTTTAAAAAGTCAACCTTTTCATCAAGCCAAGCAAGAAGAGACGGATTTTTGGTAAGATTTGTTTGCATAGTTTGTCTCCTTATATTATTGATTTAGTTTGTTATCATTAAAAAGGCAACGCCTTTTTTATCAGTATAATTATACCAATTTATATTAAAATTTCAATACTTTATACTAAAATTCATTAAATATTAACAGAGAAATAAATTAAGTGCCGTGGTCCGTGATCCGTGGTTCGTGGTCCATGGTTCGTATTTCGTGGTTTGCCGATAGAAATGCGTTCCCTCAAATCAATGGGGACATTCCTCTGAAAGAGGTGTGTCCCCTTGATTTGACGGTTGGACTACCCAACTGATGGGTGGAGGCGAAACACCTCATCCACCGCAGGCGGTCCCCCTTTTGCTAGCGCAGACGCTCCCCTCTGTCAGCGCGAGCGCTGACATCTCCCCGTTAAGCGGGGAGTACCTCAAGGGGAAGGTG